>NZ_JAUBPO010000050.1:0-56238 GCF_036700785.1 Microcoleus sp. S28C3
ATCCAAACTACCGAAAACTCCTAGAATACGGCTCTCTCAGAGCCTGACTCTCCCAAAATATGTCCGAACTGTTGTCAAAAAGAATGAATCAAGTGCAGCCCATAAAGAATCGATGTTTTTGGGCAGCGGATTTGACATGGCATCCCCAAAATCAACTGCAGGTAGCAATTCGGCGCTACTTGCGCACTTGCGCATCAGGTGGGTTCCGAGAGGATGTCAACCGCTGCATTGCGGACTAATATCCGTCGTTTCTCTTGATACCTGCGCCTCGATTTCCCTCTTCTTTGGGTTTAGCTTTATTCACTCGCAAGGGGCGCCCCATCCACTCTGCACCGTCTAATGCGGCAATTGCAGCGTCTTCTTGGGCATCCTCCATCATCTCAACAAATGCAAAACCGCGCATCCGACCGGTTTCCCTGTCGGTAGGCAAAACAACTCGCTTGACAGTACCGTACTCTGCAAATACTGCTTTCAGGTCTTCTTCGGTGGCGCGGTAAGACAGATTTCCAATATAGATAGTCATGTCGATCGAACTGAACTTGTTGTGCTATACATAATAACCGGTTAATTTAACTCTTAAGTGCTATCTAGCATACGACTCGGCGATCGAATCTGACTAAAAGGGTTTGCCACATTCACAAACCCTTTGTATAGGCTGCAATAGTTAGCTCGATTAAAAACAAGCTCTCACTCACCGTTCGAGTGAGTGATGAGATGAATTTTGAGGCGGTGAGGAATCCCACCTCGGAACAATATTTGATTTTAATCTGATGAGTGATTTGTGGGCGACGAATCGCCAAGTATCTTCAGAAACAAAGCGACTAACAAGGTATAATATATGAGGTTAGTCCCCGCCACGATCGTTGCTCTAGCGGTTCTCAACTTTCGCGAGGTACTTGCCAGTTAATTACCAATTCCCCACTTCTTCAATTCTTTAATCTAAAATCTAAATTTGTACCTAACTCACTTGAGAATTGCTATACACATTTATACAGCCCTTTGAGGAAACCTACTTGACATCTTCCCAGCCCTTCCATAGACGGCAGATGTCACCTTCAATCCTTTGGGAAAATAGAGAATTGGAAATTGGAAATGGGGAATTGGGAAAATTTTCTCCCCATCTCCTTAATCCCCAGTTGAGGATATTACTTTTCTCAATTAAACTACAGATTTGAGATTTAAAGCCGCTTTGTTAAGTGTTTGAGTGCCAACTCGACTTTGGGTAATACCGCTGGCTGTTTCCGCTGCTCCTTTATTCAGAACATTCATCGCATCTACCACTTGCTCAATAGCGATCGCCTGCTGTTTGGTATTCAAATAAATTTGCTGACTGCTGACAACAACACTGTTAATTGCATTAGCAACATTGTTAAAAGTCTCCGCCGTACCTTCAGTCAACTTCAGGCTCTTATCTAAAGTTTTATTACCCTCATCTGTTACACTCACTGTCTTATTAATGGCATTCTGAATATCGTTTACCAAATCATTAATCTGAGCCGCCGATTTCTTGCTTTGATCTGCGAGTCTGCGAATTTCCCTCGCCACCACCCCAAACCCCTTTCCTTGTTCTCCGGCGCGCACTGCTTCCACTGTAGCGTTAATTGCCAGCATATTAGTTTGATTAGCCAAATCGCTCACTAAATTAGTAATATTAGCAATCTGATTGGTTTGCTGGCTCAAATGTAAAACTTGCTCCGCTATCCCTCCGACTTTTTCCGTCAAAGTCAACATTCCCTGCTGCGTTTTCTGCACTACTTTACTGCCTTCTGCTGCCATGTTTAAGACATGACTGGCATTCTCAAGGGCTGATTCGGCTTGCATAGCTGATTGCCTTGATGATGCGCCCAATTCATCCATTGTGCTAGTTGTTTGATTAACAGAAGCAGCTTGTTGTACAGCAATACGTTCCTGTTGCTCTATGCTAGCAGCGATCTCGGTGGAAGAACTGACAATCATATTAATAATACCTTTCAGGGCCTTATCTAAAGGTTTGGCGATCGCTATACTTAAAGCTATTCCTAAAATAATCGCCGTTAGCGGTCCAACTGTCATTCCCAAGAATACAGCTACTTGAGTCTTACTGATATCAGTTTCTGCACTTTTATAAGCGTCATCTGCTTGTTTCTTGTTAGACTCAACAACTGCTAATGTTGATTTTTCAGATTCGATAAATTTAACGCGAGTTACCTTAGCTTGCTGACTAAGTTTAGCCAAAATGTTAGTAGCTGTGTTTGCTATTGCGATTTCGGGCGAATTACTTTTACCCTGCTTAATTAGTTTTAGCTGCAAAGCCACAGGATTGAAAATTCCAACTTTTTCAAATTCTTGATTAATTCGCAGGAGTTCTCGATCTTCTTGCTTCCAATCCTCCCAATACTTAAGCATTTGTTGATATAGTGCATCTTCCTCTGAGACGCGTGGAGTGGCTTCGTATGCTTTAAACCCATCTTGAATCTGCTGCCAAGCCTTGTCCATTCTGTTTAAGGCATCTTGCCTTTCTGCTTGACTGAGTGCCGGATTAATTAGCGCTCTCTCTGATGCCTCAATTTGGGTTTGTCCCTGGTTAATTTTCAATAATCCTTCAATACTCGGTAAGTTATTTTTACCTATAGTATCTATGTGTTGACTGAGATTAGATGTTGAGTTCCATCCTACCCAGGCAACTAAAAATACTAAAAGTCCCATAATCAGAAATGCACCGATCAGTCTGGTTTGTAAATTCATTTTTTTCAACATAATATTTTTACTTCTTTCTACTACAGCGATCCTCGCTAGAGTCACGAACACATATTGTATAGTATAGTCTTTCTCATTTAGATGAATTGCTCGTCAAAAAGGAGACGCACTCCCATTAATTTTCAAGCGCGCTATAAAAAGGGCGGGGTGCAGTTTCCTTTTTGACAATTTCTGTAGACACCCAACTAGCCAATGAGCTATACTTAAGTCAAGGAGTTGAGTGTAAAAATGTTGGTATTGGGAGCAAAACTGGAAGGAACGAAAGAGCAGTACAAAAAGCTGAATGAAGCTATTGGCACTGGTCGTTGTGTTCGGAACAGTTGCCTGAGATACTGGATGGACAACAAAGGCATTGGTAAATACAAGTGAAGTGCATATTGCGCTGTACTGGCAAGCCAACTTGAGTTTGCTAAAAACCTCTATTATATGGTAAGTCAAGCTAGCGCTGAAAGAGCATGGTCTGCCATTTCTCACTTTTATGAAAGCTGCAAGAAGAACCAACTAGGGAAAAACGGGTATCCTAGGTTCAAAAAATAACAAGTACATGGTTCTTTTGAGTCCGAAATCAGTGGATTCAAGCTTTCCGAAGAGCGGTAATATATCACTTTCTGTGACGGTTTTCAAGGGAAAACCTTCAAAATGTGGGGAACCAGCGATTGGCATTTCTATTAATTGAAGCAGATTAAGCGTGTCCGCGTTGTGCGTCGTGCAGACGCATACTACGCTCAATTTTGTCTTGAGCAAGAACGCTTGGAGAAACGTGAACCAACTGCCCATAATGTCGGTATTGATGTGGGATTGAATCACTTCTACACCGATACCGACGGGTAAATAGTAGCAAATTAGCCTCATCTTCGTAAATCTGAAAAGTCTTTGAGGCGACTTCAACGTCGTATGTCTAAGACCAAAAAATGTTCCCGAAATAGAGCTAACTTTAGAAACAAGCTGGCTCGAAAACACCTCAAGGTAAGTCGCCGTTTCGTTAAGAATTTGCTGTTAAAACGGCAAGGTGCGTAGGAATTTCCCACGACATAGTTGCTTATGAGGACTTGAAGGTGTGAAATATGGTGAAAAATCGACATCTTTCTCAATCCATTGCTGACGCATTGTGGACTCAGTTCCGTAGTTGAGTTGAGTATTTTGGGAAAGTGTTCGGCTTTGTAACAGTTCCTGTACCACCCCACGACACTTCACAAAATTGCTCGAATTTTGGGGAGGTCGTCAAAAAGTCTTTAAGCAGCAGAACACCTACTTGCTACCATTGTGGGCACACTCAAGACAGAGATTGGAACGCTGCACGAAACTTTTTAGAAAAAGCATTAAGTCCGGTGGGTCACATCGGAATTAACGCTTAGGCGTGAGACTGACCAATACTTGGGTGAGGAAACTTTTTTCAGCAAGTCAACCCGTAGAAACAGGAAGCCCAAAGAGCGCTCTTTGGAATCCCCCGCTATATTCGATATCCCGAATTAGCGGTGGGAGGTTGTCAATGCTTTTCCTTAGTCGATCGAGATTGACTGAGGCCCCGTGCTTTTACCGTTGGTGGCTTCGGCTGGGGGAGTAGTGTAGGAAGTTGAACCGGCTTGCTCGTCGATCCAACTTTTAACGGGCTCTTCGTAAAGGTTGAGTCGAAGCAGGCCAGAAAAAAATCCGCCAGTGAAGGCGATCGGCTGTTCGATCAATTCTTTCGCCATTGGGATGAGTTCGTCGAGGAACATTCAAGAGTCTCCTTGTGCTGCTGGGGTTCTACCTTAACTTTACCGTTTGTACTGCGATGCTGGCAGCGGGCTACAAAAAACCTTCCAGCGCTGAAGATGCGAGCTCGGGCAATTTTTCGGCTAATGACTTACAATGCTAATCAAATTGCTACAAAAATTTTATGTGCCGTTTGCTTGGCTACCTCGGGGAGCCGATTTTACTCGATACTATTCTGTACAAGCCGGAACATTCCCTAATTGTGCAGAGTTACCAGCCCCGCGAAATGACTTCTGGCGTACTCAATGCTGACGGTTTTGGTCTTGGTTGGTATCACCCGCACCTAGATAGTGACCCGTTTACCTATAAAAATGTACAGCCAATTTGGAGCGACATTAACCTTCCGAGTATCAGTCGATACGTTGAATCCGGATGCGCGATCGGATACGTTCGCAGTGCAACTTCAGGACAAGCTCTAGATTTGAGCAACTGTCAGCCGTTTCAGAACGATCGCCTGCTGTTCGTACACAACGGCTTCGTGAAGAATTTTCGGCAAACTCTTTACAGACCAATTCGCGATCGGCTCAGCGATACGCTTTATCAATCAATTAACGGCACTACAGATTCAGAGCATATCTTCGGCTTGTTTGTCAATGAATTGACAGCCGCAAATCTAACTCTAGAAGCTGCTTTGCAAAACACGCTGAAAACTTTGGCAGAGCTAGCAAACTTTCACCAAGTAGAATTTTCAGCTAATATAATTATCAGCGACGGACACCAGCTCGTTGCCTCTCGCTTTGCTTCCCAAAAAGCCCCTCCTTCCCTCTATTGGGTGCGAGACGATTTAAATTTCCCGGATTCCGTCATCATTGCTTCTGAACCTTTATTTGCTGGCAATTGGCACGAGTGTCCAGTCCAGAGCATTATCAGTACCGGAGTAGATCGTGATATCCAAATCTATCCAATCTTGTAGAGAGGCAATTTATCACGATTTGCAGCAGTGTCGCCGCGGCACTTTCAAGCTATTTGCAGACATCGACTACGATATTTTTTGCCGCCAAGCTCATCCTGAGTTCAGTCCGGTTGGCTGGCACTTAGGTCACATTGCTTATACTGAGGATTTGTGGCTGTTGCAGCGATGTGCTGGGTTGAAGCCAGTCTTTCCTGAGTATCACCAACTGTTTGCTGCGGATATTTTGCCGAAAAAACAACGGGTTTTTCTGCCGACATTACCTGAAGTTGAATTATATCTGGACGCGGTAAGAAAAAAGGTGTTAGATTATTTGGAAGTAGCGCCTATCGACGAGCAAGAACGTCTCTGGCGGTTTATTATTCAGCACGAAAGCCAGCACTGCGAAACTGTTGCTTTCGTGTTGCAAATGCAAAGGAAGATAAAAGAAGGAAGATGGAAGAAGGAAGATGGAAGAGGCAATGAGGAAGGAAGATTAATTACCAATTACCAATTACCAATTACCGATTACCAATTACCAATTACCGATTCTCCGGTGATTGAAATTCCGGGCGGGGAATTTTACATGGGAAGCGATGCTGCTGAGGCTTTGGATAACGAGCGATCGCGCCACCTGTGTTATTTAGAAGCATACTCGATCGATCGCTATCCCGTCACTTGCCGTCAATACCGAGATTTCATGGAATCCGGCGGCTATCAAAACCCTGACTGGTGGTCAGCGGACGGCTGGAAATGGCTGCAAGTCGAAGCCGTCTCTCGACCGCTTTACTGGTCAGAAAATCCAGCTTTCAACAACCATCCTGTCTGCGGCGTCAGTTGGTACGAAGCCGAAGCTTACTGCAACTTCACCGGCAAGCGTTTGCCATCGGAAGCCGAATGGGAAAAAGCTGCGAGTTGGGATGCCACAAATCAAAAATATCGCATCTATCCTTGGGGAGAAGAACCGCCAAATGGCAGCCTGTGCAATCACGGCAATAATATTGCAAATACTTCGCCAGTTGATGCGTTTCCCAAAGGAGCAAGTGCGGCCGGCTGCTGCGATATGTTGGGCAATGTTTGGGAGTGGACTGCTTCAACCTTTGACGCCTATCCGGGATTTGAAAGTTATCCTTACAGGGGATATTCTCAAGTTTATTTTGATGGAGAACACCGGGTTTTAAAAGGCGGGAGTTGGGCGACTTTTCCGCAGGCACTGCGATCGAGTTTTCGGAATTGGTATTATCCGGGCGTGCGGCAAATTATTGCGGGTTTTCGCTGCGCTAAGTAGTTCGCTATGTAATTATAACTGCTATCAAATTTATTCAGATTTAGGACTTAATTACTCGGAGTTTTCAGAGGACTAAAGTCCTCAAAAATTGCCTGATAACGCTTATTTTACGGATATCATATCAATGGCCAGAAAGGGAATTTGCAACGAAATTTGGTTGCGAAATGCCCAAGTTTTTCCGATTTAACAAGCTCAAGGAAAACAAGTTTGGTTAATTATTCAATAATTCTTGTGGATAAATTTTAAGTTTTAATTCTGGATGCGATCGCCATCGGGTGAGACAATACATAACGTAGATCGGCATGAAAAATCTGACTTGAGCGCGATATTTGGCAACGCGACTGCGTGCTATACCCAGATGTGCATCTAAAAATTACTTTATGAAATCCCCAAGACTGTCCGACACGGCAAACTCAGCCTCAACCAAAGAAAACCGACTACACTTAGAGCGATTGGTGAGCGCTGCGGCACCGACACCCGCAGAAATCAATGCTGGCAGCGATGCAGTTAGCGGGTTGACTCAAAACCCCAAATCCCTGCCTCCAAAGTATTTCTACGACGATCGCGGATCAAACCTGTTTGAGTTGATTTGCCAGTTGCCGGAATACTACCTGACACGCACTGAGACGGCAATTTTGCAGGGGTGCGCGGGGGCGATCGCAAATTTAACGGGCCCCTGCGAAATCGTGGAACTCGGCAGCGGCAGTTCCACCAAAACTCGGATTCTCCTCGATGCTTACAGTCAACTGGAATATCCCCTGCACTATTTGCCGATCGACATCAGTCCTAGCATCCTAGAAAGCAGCGCTTGTCAACTGTTGGCAGATTATCCGTCGCTCCAAATTCACGGACTTGTCAGCACTTACGAATTAGCCTTAGCTAAAATGGCACCGTCGCCGTTGCCAACCCGAATGATTTGCTTTCTAGGCAGTACCCTCGGCAATCTCAACGCTCAAGAATGCGATGTATTCTTCTCGCAAATTGTCGGTGCATTGCAGCCGGGAGAGTATTTTTTGCTGGGAATTGACTTAGACAAATCTAAGGATATTTTAGAGCCTGCCTACGATGACAGCCAAGGAGTGACGGCGGCATTTAACTTGAATATGCTGCGGCATTTAAATCGGAGGTATGAGGGAAATTTTGATTTAGCGCAGTTCGAGCATTGGGCTTTTTACAATCAAGAGGAATGTCAAATTGAAATGCACTTAAAAAGTAAAAAAGCGCAAACAGTGCAGTTGCGCGCTCTGAATTTAACGGTTGAATTTGCAGCGGGAGAAACTATCCGCAGCGAAATATCGCGCAAGTTTAATCTCAATACTGTAAAGGAAGAACTTTCGCAGCGCGGTTTAATGCCGGTGCAAGTTTGGACTGATCCAAATCAGTGGTTTGGCTTGATGCTTTGTCAGATGTCAGATGGTAATAAATGAGTTCTTCAGATATTACCCACACTCAGGACACGGCAGTGCGGTGTCCCTACAAATCGGGCGATGGCGGGCGAACCCCGCAAGCTAGGAGGTTTTGGGGTAGGGACAGGGCACTGCCGTGTCCTCTATTTCTGTGTTGTCGATGGTTCTGAATTCAGCCTATCCTATTAGCAATTACCAATTCCCCATTACCAATTAACAAATCGGCCGCTGCCCGGGTTTTACGGCGTGAATGTACTCGCTGCCCGAGGTGGGCCATCCCCGCTTGTAATAAGCTTCCTCCGGCTTCCCCCAGCCCAACTGCAACAAAATTTCCAGAAAATCCAACTTTTCCCAGTTCGAGAGACTGGCCCATTCTGTGCGCTGGGCTAGAGCCTCTACATCAATCGGCTCGATCGATCGAAAATCCTTCCCGCTGTTAATGCTTAAATACAAATCCATCCCCGCAGTTACCTGCTGCCAGAATTCCAACATAGAAATCTTAGCTGCCTTCAGCGTTATCAAATCAACCGGTAGAGCTATTAATTCGTCATCCACTGCCGGATAGCGTAGAGTATTGCCTTTAACCGCCATTTCCCGCCAGACAATCCCAGAAACTTGATGTTCCCGCTGGTATTCGTGCACGGCAGCCTTAAAATTTTGATAGGCAGTGAACTTCTGAACGCCCTCAGATGTGAGAAAGCGGTCAATCACGGGGTTGCCTGTAGCAGGGGTTTGAGTCAAGTTGAGGCGCCGCCCATGCAAGCAGGCTTGGCGCTCTTCTTCGAGGATTTTAATGAGTTCCGCCGTGCTGTAGAGCTTGGACATCTTTATTCAGGCAAAATCAAGATATTGGCTGATATTCGGCTGGTGTTCTCAACTAATCTTCGGTAAAGATAGTTTGGTTGTTGGGGACAATATTCAGTTTTGCCGTTATTCTAACTTTTCTTTGTGCTTAATTCTAGTTTGATAATTTACAGGAGTCGATCGCAGAAATCCCAACAGCCTCTTAAAAAAAGAAGTTAAGAGGATACCGAATCACGAACTAGACTAAAAACTCCACCGCAGACGTACCTCGCGCGATTTGATTTTTTGCCAAAAACAAAGCCCCCTCCTTCGAGGGGGCAAAACTGACTTAGAGGTTTGCGAGTTTTATTTGGCGAGTCGAGAGAACAACCCCAAAAAAAAGCAGCATTCGCAACTGCCGTCAACTACCAAAACTCAAATTTTCAGTCTCAAAGCTTAGTAGCGTCCGCGTGAAGAGCGATCGTTGTCGCCCCAGCCACCGCCGCCGGAGGGGCGTTTGTTGTTGTTCTCGCGAGGTTTGGCTTTGTTGACTTTCAAGTCGCGGCCCATCCATTCAGCACCGTCTAAAGCTGCGATGGCTGCTGCTTCTTCAGCTTCGCTTGCCATTTCCACAAAAGCAAAACCCCGCATCTTGCCTGTTTCCCGGTCCATTGGCACTTGGACGCGGCTTACAGTACCGTATTCGGCAAATACTTCGCTGAGGTCGTCTGATGTTACCTCATATGAAAGATTACCCACGTAAATCGACATAAAATCTCCAGAATCATTAGGGTGCAGAGATTTAGATTCGGAGAGACGCTTGTAAATAAACACCAACAAACTACGCAACCGAATTTAATTCTTGGAAAACCACTATAACATGAAGCCAGCAGAATCAGCAATTGGCTGTCAGAATTTTCAATTAGGGGTGCCGTCGGGCAATTGGCAACAGAAAGTATTCGTGATTATTGAGCTCTGACACTCTTGGTATCATCAGCTTGGTTTCTTGCTGCAGGATCGAGCACAGAGCAAAGATTTTTTGTCGCTGTTAGCCGGTTGATTCGGTATTATTAAGAACAGTGCGCGATATCAGTTATAACTGACATCACACATTTTTCTGGAACAGGCAGGTATCCTGCCTGTTCCACCAGATATCAATATTTTTAGTGGCAGATTCATCTTCTGATTAGTTAATGTTTAGCGATAATTCATATTATTTCCTATCGAAAAACCTTATTACAAATATCAGGGTTATTTTATCGGACACGATATTATTACTTCGTCGATCGAATTTCATCGGATATAGCAATACTATTTAATTTGTCAATTAGATTTTTTTATGCACCGCAGAGGGCGCAGAGAAGGCAGAGGAAGAGAAAAGAGGGAAAGTTTTATGAGTGTTCGCTGTCAGATAACAGCACAGCTTATATCTCAGAGCGAGTGTCCCGCTAGCGAACAAGATATATCTCGCTTCGTACTCTGACAGCGAACACTACGAAAGAAAGCTATCATTGGAATGCTGCCATTACCACTTTCCTGACATCGCGCCCTTCAGTCTCAATTCTTCTCGATTGACTAGAGCTTCGTAGTAATCTGGTTTGATTTCCAGGGCGACTCCATAAGAGGTAATGGCATCTTGAGTCCGCTGCAATTTTTGCAAAACGTCGCCGCGCTGCGCCCAAGCTTCCCAGTTGTCGGGCTTGAGTTGAATCACTTGGTCAAAAGCGACGAGTGCTTCGGAATAGCGCTGCATTTTCTCCAGGATTAAACCTCGCTGCACCCAGCCTTGATAGCTGTCGGGCCAGATAGTAATTGCTCGATCGTATGATGCTAGAGCTTGTTCGTACTGCTGCAAATTTGAGAAAGCGTTGCCGCGTTTCAACCACGCTTCAAAGTTGTCTGGCACAATTTTAATTACGCGGTTGTAAGCTGCGACGGCTTCTTCGTAACGCTGCAATTTTTCCAGCGCCGCGCCTTGCTGCAAACCTACTTTTGATGTAATTTCTGCTTCCGAACTCAGAGAGATTACTTTATCAAAACAGGCGATCGCTTCTTCGTATTGCTGCAAT
The DNA here is from genome assembly GCF_036700785.1 of Microcoleus sp. S28C3. Classification (NCBI taxonomy): domain Bacteria; kingdom Bacillati; phylum Cyanobacteriota; class Cyanophyceae; order Oscillatoriales; family Microcoleaceae; genus Microcoleus; species Microcoleus sp. S28C3. The sequence goes on from NZ_JAUBPO010000050.1 coordinate 10,927, forward strand.
TTTTCCAGTGCTTCGCCTCGCAAATTCCAAGCTTCTAGAAAATTACCTTCAATTTGTAGGGCATTGCTGTAAGCGATAATAGCCTCTTTGTAGCGTTCCAATCCTGCCAGGGCGATGCCTCTACCCAGCCAAGCTTCGGGGAAATTCGGATTAATTTGAATGGCTTTGTCAAAAGCAGCGATCGCACCTTCAAAATCTCTCGATTCTGACAGTGTTTGACCGCGCCCGATCCATGCTTCGGCATAAAAAGGATTAATTTTAATTGCCCGATCGAAACAAGCAATTGCTGCATCGGGCCACTGGTATTGGAGGGCCATTCCTTTATAGAACCAAGCTTCGCAGTCGTTGGGCTGCATTTGCAGTACGCGATCGTAAGCTGTCACCGCTTCTGCATATTTGTGCAATTTTGCTGAAGCAATACCCCGATTGAACCAAGCCAGACTATTTTGCGGTTTCAGTTGAATGGCGCGATCGTAAGAAGTTACAGCTTCAGCGTAGCGTTCCGCCTTCATCAAAGCCAAACCTCGGTTCAGCCAAGCTTCCCCATTAGTCGAGACGAGTTTCAGGGCGCGCTCGTAAGCCGCCACGGCATCAGGGTAGCGCTCCGCTTGCAGCAAGGCGTTGCCTTGCCGGCACCACATCGCGGGCAAATTCGGATGAATTTGGGTCGCTCTTTTGTAACAGCTTGCTGCTGCATCCCACTGCTGCAATTCTTCTAATACTCTGCCCCGCTGATACCAAGCTTCGTGCTTTTCTGGATTGATTTGAATTGCTTTGTCTAAAGCTACGATCGCTTCTGAGTGATTCTGCAAACTTAACAGTGCACTCCCGCGCAGCATCCAAGCCCAATATTCTTCGGGATTAATTGCAATAGCTCGATCGGCGCAGACTACGGTTTCTGCGTAGGAGTGCAGTTGCTTGTAAGCTTTGCCCAAATTTAGCCACGCCCGGGCCCCGTCCGGGTTAATTTGAACCGCTTTTGCGTAGCAAATGATTGCCGCTTCGTACCTTCCCGATGCGTACAATCTATTGCCCCGATCGTAATCTGGAAATGCTGCAAAAGCTCTAAAAATCGGCGGCAGCAGTGCTGGTTGGGGGTTTGAGGAGTTTTCTGTAGCCGAAGTCGAGAGGTCTGGCATACGCCTTGCACATAAAAAATTTAGTGGGATAACAAGCTGGCGGTCTTATATATTAACTTATGCTTTTCTTAACTCGCTGCTGTTTTGAGACAAATTTAGCATATCAGGTTTGGTGCGACCAATAATGTTTACTTAATTGTAGTAGGTATAAAATTATGCACCGTTCCCGCTTTCGGTACACCCTGTAAAATACGCTCAGTCGATTTTCGATTTTCGATTTTCGATTGACCGAAAGCATCCAGGATACAAGCCCCCGGATTCATCCGTCCAGAAATAAAAAACCTGTATCCCATAAAGGAGCCTCCGAATTTATCCGTGGGGTCAATGCTTCAATCGAAAATCTAAAATCTAAAATCTAAAATCGATTGACTCCACAGATGAATCTGGGAGCTTGAACCAGAGTCTAAAATTTTGATCTCTCCACGACGAGTGTCGGAAACTTGTATCCGTTTTTGGGCGGGGTCAAGACACAAACAGATATGTCCTAATTCAGGTTTAAAACCAAATTTAAGATGTTAGAGTTGCACGCGCTTTTAGATTTCACGGGCTGTGATTGGGAGTCGATCGACTCATACCCCAATTATTGGTACGAAGGCCGTTGTCCTCAAAGCGGCGAGCTGGTGAGACTGCCGCGCACTCGAATGTCCGAGGCTCTCGGCCGGGGTTTAATGCAGTACCTTGCTGCTGACGATTCCTACGCTCGCGAGGGGAAGATGTACGGCATATTGCTGGTGGAGATGCCTTCGGGGGAGCAGGGGATACTCAAAGCATTTTCCGGGCTGCTGAACGGTTGCAGCATTGTTGAAGGCTGGGTGCCACCGATTCCGGGACGAGATCGAGTTGCTTTCGAGGAAGCCCGCACGTTAACTCAATTGGAGGCGATGAAACAGGAACTGATTGCACTGAATCAACTCCCGCAGCGACAAGAGTATGAAGCCTTATTTCGGGAGTTTGAATTGCAATTGCAAGTTTTGAGCGATCGGCAGCGCAATTGCAAGCAGCAGCGAGACGAAAAACGCCAGTTACTGTGTCAAACCCTCGCAGCAGAAACACTAGAAATTGCCCTGGAACAACTGAATCAAGAAAGCCGCTTGGAGGGAATTGAACGCAGACAATTGAAACGGCAGCGAGATGAAACTTTGCAGCCGCTAAAACAATTAATTGAAGCTGCGGATCGGCGGATGCGGGCGCTGAAACAGCGGCGAAAAGAACTTTCCCGCGAACTTCAGACGCAAATGCACGCGGCTTACACTTTGGTGAATTTTTTGGGTAAATCGCGATCGATCTCCTCATTGATGCCAACTAATTCTATTCCCACTGGCACCGGCGACTGCTGCGCGCCAAAATTGCTCCACTGCGCGGCAGCAAACAATCTGAAACCGCTGGCAATGGCTGAGTTTTGGTGGGGGCCGCCATCGGGGGATAAGATACAGGGAGAATTTTATGGCGCTTGTGGCGATCGGTGTCAGCCGTTGATGGGTTTTTTGCTGTCAGGATTGGCTCAAAATCGGACTGTTTCTAATATAAATGAGGGTTTGACGGGCGGGCGAGAAGCCCACCCCACAAGCAATAATATTTCTTGTGGAACGGGCATCTTGCCCGTTACGCAAATGCTACCGATTCTTTATGAAGACCAATGGTTAATTGCAGTCAATAAACCCTCTGGGTTGCTGTCAGTTCCAGGTCGTTATTTAGAAAATCAAGATAGTGTTTTTAGTCGTTTGCGTAACTTGTTGCCTGATAGTTTTGATTTGACGGCGGTGCATCGTTTAGATTGGGAAACATCGGGTATTTTGCTATTGTCGCGGAACAAAGAAACTAGCAGTAAACTCAGGCAGCAATTTGAAACAAAGCAGGTTCACAAAGTTTATGAAGCGGTGCTTTCAGGTAGTGTAAAAATTGATGCGGGGACGATCGATCTCCCACTTTGGGGCGATCCAGAAAATCGCCCTTACCAGCAAGTCAATTGGGAGTGCGGAAAGCCCAGCGTTACTCGCTTTCAGGTAATGGCGAAACAGGGAAATTGCGATCGCGTCGAGTTTGTGCCGCTGACGGGACGCACGCATCAATTGAGGGTTCATGCAGCGGATGTTAGAGGGTTGGGGATACCGATTTTGGGCGATCGACTTTACGGATGTCGGGCTGCTGCGAATCGGCTACACTTGCACGCGCGGGAACTTTCCTTTGAGCATCCGCAGTTGGGAGAAACGCTATACCTAAAGGCAGAAACACCATTTTAAGCTGAGGGCGATCGGGAAACGATCGATATCTGTAGAATAATCAGTATAGGAATCTCAACTCGCTTCTCTTCAGGAAACCTTAAAATGGTACAGACTCCCACTAAAACCCTTACCCTAGGAGAGTTTCTGAATCTGCCGGAGACGGACCCCGCCAGCGAATACATGAATGGAAAGATCGTGCAAAAACCAATGCCACAAGGAGAACATAGTGCACTTCAGACTGAATTGTCCCCCGCAATTAACTCGGTTGTGAGGTCAAAAAAGATTGCACGAGCTTTCTCAGAACTCCGCTGCACTTTTGGTGAACGATCGATTATACCCGATATTTCCGTATTCTTATGGAGCAGGATTCCTCGCAAGCAAAATGGTGAAGTGGCTAATGTTTTCTCAATTGCCCCAGATTGGACGATCGAAATTCTTTCGCCTGACCAAAGCCAAACTAAGGTAACAAAAAATATTCTGCATTGCTTGAAGCACGGAACGCAGATGGGTTGGCTGATTGACCCATCTGAGCAATGTGTATTTGTTTACTTAGTCGATCGACCAACAGCGTTTTATGACGAACCGGATGTACTGTTACCAGTGCCAGAATTTGCAACAGAATTCAATCTTACAGTTGAAGGTTTATTTAGTTGGCTGCTTGATTAATTACAAATAAAATTGACTTTTATGATGCGATTTTTCTGCATAAAAAGTGCAGAACGAGATTTATTTTGACTATTCATCATCCTGAGATTTTTTAAGTTTAGTTAACAAGCCTAATAACTTTTTATCACGAGCGGCTGCGAACCGGCTACACTTGCACGCGCGGGAACTTTCCTTCGATCGCCCGCAGTTGCGAGAAAAGCTGCACTTACAGGCGGCGACGACACCATTTTGAACTCAGGGCGATCGGGCAACGATCTATAATTTATCCTAAATATGTGATGGTGTTAGCATTCCGGGTGATGGATTCAAGTTATATTAAGCTTATCCCCCGACTATCCGTGCGGAGGATATCACCTTAATTATGTTAACAGGTAACAGTTAACCGCTAAGTGATTTCCCTCATTTTTAAGTTGATAAAACCTCAAGATTATGACTGCTCAAACAACTTCTCCACTGCTGCTCAGTTCCTTCAAACTCGGAGATTTACCATTAAAAAACCGGGTAGTCATGGCACCCCTGACGCGCTCCCGAGCCGGTGAAGCGCGGATGCCCAACGCCTTGATGGCAGAGTATTACACTCAGCGAGCCTCTGCTGGTTTAATCATTACAGAAGCCACAGTGATTTCTACTCAAGCTATTGGTTGGCTCAATACGCCCGGTATTTATTCAGACGAGCAAGGCGAAGCTTGGAAACAAGTTGTGACTGCGGTTCATGCCCGCGAAACGCCGATTTTCATGCAGCTTTGGCACTGCGGGCGGGCTTCCCACAGCAATTTTCATGAAAACAATCAATTACCAGTTGCAGCGTCTGCCATCAAAATAAACGGAGAAGGCATTCATACCCCTCTAGGCAAACAGCCCTACGAAACTCCCCGCGCTCTAGAAACGGCTGAAATCTCGATCGTTGTAGAAGATTATCGCAAGGCGGCTGAACGGGCAAAAATAGCAGGTTTTGACGGTGTAGAAATTCACGCGGCTAACGGCTATCTCATTGACACGTTCCTGCAAACCAGAACCAATCACCGCACTGATTCTTATGGTGGCGCAGTCGAAAATCGCTACCGTTTTCTTAAAGAAATTGTCGAGGCGATTATCACAGTATTTCCCGCAAACAGAGTGGGAGTTAGACTTTCTCCCAACGGTGTTTACAATGATATGGGTTCTCCAGAATATCGGGAAGATTTTCTGTATTTCGCAGGGCAGTTAAATGCCTACGATTTAGCTTACCTTCACTTGGTGGACGGTCTGGCTTTTGGCTTTCACGAATTGGGAACGCCGATGATGATAAGTGAGTTTCGCGATGTGTTTGCAGGGCCGCTCGTCGGCAACTGCGGATATACTCAAGAACAGGCTGAAACAGCCGTGAGCAGCAAAGTTGCGGATTTAATTGCTTTTGGTCGGGATTTTATCAGCAATCCGGATTTGGTAGAGCGTTTTACTAATGGTTGGCCGCTCAATCCGCCGGCTGAAGTGGGCGTCTGGTATTCTTTTGGGCCTGAAGGTTATATCGATTTCCCTAGGTATCAGGAACCGGCAGCTATTTCTTAGTTGAGTTGGTTGATTGGGGCGGGTTTATCAATACCGAGTATGTGAATCATAGATAATAGTGAACCCGCCCCAACAGGATTTATGGTTAATTCACAAAAGTAGGAGTGGGAGTTGGAGCGATATTTAATTTTCATCGCCGGTTGAGATCGAGAACATTTCCCCATATCCTAATAACCATAGGGTACTTCAAAAAATTAGAGCTGCTAGCTCAGCTTTTGAGTGCCTGAAAATAATCAATAGCGGAAGCGCTTTTAACAAGATGGCACAAAATCATAAATCAACGGTTATCATCACCGGCGCTTCCTCCGGCGTCGGTTTGTACGGCGCGAAAGCTCTCGCAGACAAGGGATGGCACGTAGTCATGGCCTGTCGGGACGTGCGGAAAGCCGGAGACGCCGCCCAAGAGTTGGGCATACCTGAAGGCAGTTTCTCCATCATGCAGATTGACTTGGGCGATTTGAACAGCGTGCGCCAGTTTGCTCGGGCATTTAAGGCAAGCGGCAGGCCTCTGGACGCTTTGGTGTGCAACGCCGCAATTTATATGCCTTTGATTAAGGAACCGCTGCGGAGCCCGGAGGGTTACGAGTTGACGATGACTACCAATCACCTGGGTCATTTCCTGCTGTGCAACCTGATGATGGAAAATATGAAGCCTTCCTACTATAACGATGCGAGAATCGTGATTTTGGGAACTGTGACTCACAATCCAGACGAGTTGGGCGGGAAGATTCCGCCGCGCCCGGATTTGGGCAAGTTTGAAGGTTTTGAAGCGGGTTTCAAAGACCCGATTTCGATGGTTGACGGCAAGAAGTTTGAACCGGTCAAGGCTTACAAAGATAGCAAAGTTTGCAACGTGCTGACGATGCGGGAATTGCACCGCCGCTTTCACGAATCCACGGGGATTACTTTCACTTCGCTGTATCCGGGATGCGTGGCGGATACGCCGCTGTTCCGCAATCACTATCCCCTATTTCAGAAGCTGTTCCCGCTGTTTCAGAAGAATATCACGGGGGGTTACGTGTCGCAGGAGTTGGCGGGGGAAAGGTTGGCGATGGTGGTTGCCGAGCCAGAATACAAGCAATCTGGGGCTTATTGGAGTTGGGGGAACCGCCAGAAAAAAGATGGCAAGTCTTTTGTGCAGAAGGTTTCTCCCCAGGCCCGCGATGATGAAAAAGGCGAGCGGATGTGGGAGTTGAGTGCTAAGTTGGTGGGATTGACTGACGGGGCTCAAATGGGTGCTGCGGCTGGTGCGGGCCGCTCTGCATAATTCATAGTTAGAAACCCCTGATATAAGACTAGGCTGTTGAAACCGCGTCTGGGCAAAGGAGGTGGGTAGACGCGGACTCAAGAATAAAGGGGGTATTAAATTCGGATTGGGTATGATGCACCAAAATCAAAGAAACCGGGTTTTTTAGTGGCTCTGCGGGCTGTAACTCAAATCTTGCACTATTCTTAAGAACAGGCAAGATGCCTGTGAAGCGAGAAAATTTATCTCTGGTGGAACAGGCATCTTGCCTGTTCATAAAAAGATTATTGAGAATGGTGCAATATCTCAGTTGTAGCGCGTCTTTTCGGACACAACCCGGTTTCTGATTTACCCTGGCGTGCAGGGCTATTCTGGTTGCTGCATTAGCATGAAAGCGTAGGTTTTGCAACAAAAAAAACTTGGTTTTTTTTACCGTTTACGATCGACTTACACGATATTTTTTCGGATAAAAACCCGGTTGGTGCGTAAGAGTTGGGAAAGGAACAAGGGTCGATCGACCCCCTCTCGTGGATTTGTGGTGGAAACGGTAGTGTGAGCGTCTCGCTCACGCAGGCTTTCCGGCCCGCGCCACAGGAAGTTTTATTTTTAATACGACCTAAAACTCAGGAGAGCCGACTTATGCAATGCTTCTATAAATTATCTGTTTTTATAGAGGCAATTAGACGTTCTCAATAATTTCCGAACACTCATCTTTAAAAATCATGCAGAGTTTTGAGAGGTGAGCGTCCATACAAGTAATCCATAGGAGTAGGGGGTTTCCCAGTTTTGCAAAGATCTTTAAACACTGTCATTGCCATCGCATTTAAGAGCTTATCTAAAGCTTGAATACCATTCATACTACTGCCATTCGCTTGATTAAACCAGCCTAGTATTTGATCATCTGAGAACAGACTCCTAGAATTGGCTAGATACTTCTCGCGAAACTGGGGAAATATCCTTTGCACAATTCTATAGTGCATTCGAGTCCACTGCGGGGGTGAGGTGCCGAAAGATTTTTTGCGATAGACAAAATCGTGGGGTAACCATTGCCCAGCCATTTCTCGAACAATCGTTTTATTCCAAAACAGCGCTGCATGATGTTGAGGAGGAACAGCCGCTAAATATTCCACTAAACGATGATCTAAAAAGGGGACACGAGCTTCTATACTTTGACTCATGGAGTTGCGATCTTCATGCCAAAGATTAAAGTCTTGTAGGTAATAAACTTCCCGTAACATATGTTTTTGAAACGGAGTACAACCAGGAGGATAAGATTTAAGGGTTCTATCGAACAGGTACGACCCATCCTTAAGACTCGTTAGTTGTTTGGCTTGACTTATCTGTTGCTCCTCTTCGGTCAATTGTTGGATATAATTGTGCCAGTCGCTAGTAGAGTTATCTTCAGGGTTGGAGTACCCGCCAGCAAATTCATCAGACCCCTGTCCCAAAAGCATTACTTTGAGGTCAGGGAATAGGGTTTTGGCATAGCGATGGAGTTCCTGCTTAAAAAGCGACTCTAAATAAAATTTCGGCGCATCCATTATCCAAATAAAATATTCAAAAGTGTCTAAGGAAAAATGGATTTGATCTAAGAGCTTTTCCGAATCAAAATATACCGGATGAAAAGGTAGATTGAGTCTTTCGCACAACTGACGCGCTTCTTGGATATCTCCATTTTCTTTCGTGTAATCGGCTAGGATGCTGAAGCAATGTAACTGGTCGTGAAACTGATTGGCAACAGCGACTATTGCCCCAGAGTCTAGTCCTCCACTCAAAAATGCCCCTACAGGTACATCACTCATCAGGCGTTTCTTCACGCTATCAACAAAAAGATCGCGATACTCTCTGATATAGTCTTGAGGCTGGCGCGAGTCTAATGTTGACTCCGTGACCAAATAATTTTCTAAATTCCAGTAGCACTGAGGAGTCAGGTTGGTTGTGTTGGCATCATAAAGCAAATAATGACCGCCAGGTAACCTGTGAATTTGTCTCACATAGGATGTGGTGACGCTTAAATTCGTTAAATCTTGGAACTGAGGATGTCTTGGAGCATTGGGATGGGCTAAGAGGGACGTTAAAGTAGAGCCAAAAATGAGTTGAGAGCCAATTTGTGCGTAGTATAACGGTTTAATTCCCAGGCGATCGCGTGCTAAAAATAACTGTTGTCGTCGGGCATCCCATAAAGCAATCGCAAACATCCCATTCAAGAGATGGAGTGCATCCGGTCCCACTTCTTCATATAAATGTAAAACTATTTCGGCATCGGAATGGGTGCGAAATTGATGTTTTCCCCGTAACTTGGAACGTAACTCTAGATGGTTGTAAATTTCTCCATTTACCGCGACAAACATGGTTTTGTCTTCGTTCCAAATCGGTTGTTGGCCTCCAGCTAAATCGACAATAGATAACCGTCTGAAGATCAAGGATAAGGGATCTGAATCAAAGCATTGCTCTTCATCTGGGCCGCGCCGAGATAGTTGTTCCCCCATCTGGCTGAGAATCTCTAAACGATCCGGTTGTTTGTGCTGTTGGTAATTTTGAAAATCAATGAATCCCGCAAATCCACACATTCCTATCGCCTCAGCTTGTTGATTTATTTTTTCACTTATACTTTAAATCAATACTTCGCACAGTTTTTGATTCCAAACGTGAGAATAAGGGTTTCCAGGCGATTGGGCAATCGAGCTACTAACGAAAAATCGAGGGTTTGAGACTACTAACTAAAAACTGTCCGGACTATTGAATTTCTTCAAAATCCAAATAATGGAAAATTATGCTGAATATTTGACTTGAGCTTATGGTATCTTAGAAATAAAAAATGTCTAGTGAAAACAAAGCTCACAATCAAAAAGAACAGAACACAGAGCAAGAAGAACCTGTAAAAACTCAGCCGTCAATGGAGGAACAACAGGAAAGTGAGGAGGAACTGACAAAGCAGGAGTTGGAGAAGATAGCCGGGGGGTTCCGTCGTCCGGGAAGATAATGAGAATCTACGCTGGAAAAAAGAAATTATAGCAATGGCCTAGTAGCTTAGGAGGAGAGCAAACGCTAGAACCTTTATGTCGCAAGCTTTTTACCTGTGCTTTTTGCTTTTTACCTTTGGCTTTTTGCTATAAAACCCCATTTCCGGCTGGCGAGCGATATCTGACGACAAGCCCATGTAGCGTCTACGCACAAGCCAGATTACTTGAAAACCACCACATTTAATTGCATCCTATGTGTCGAGTTATAGCTTATTTAGGATCTCCTGTACTGCTAGACGACTTATTATTCAGGTCGGACAGCTCATTAATGAAACAGACCTACGCCCCACAAATGCTTAAATTCCTGAATCTGGGTGGATTTGGTATGGCCGCCTGGGAGCCAACTTCCCATAATCCTGAGATTCCCTTCATTTATAGGACAACAGCCTGAGTTTGATAAGTCTAAGCGTCATGCAGTTTTAATTTATTCAATGCTGCCATCTGCTTGACAAAAGCGGTTTCTCCTTAACCCGTCAGACATCGTATCGGTCTAGTAGCGCTTTGCGATCGCATCTACCACACTTTCAAAAATGAGCAGAGAGTTTTCCACAATTGTATTGAGGGTATCGAGCAGAGGATTAATTTCGCAGATTTCCCAACAACAAACCCGTGGATCTTTGACCAACGTTTCGTTGAGCAGCCGCGCTTCTCCGAGAAAAATGCCATGAGGGGCAGGAGTCCCTGTTCCCATGCAAATCGAGGAATCCATACTGTCCAAATCAAAAGTGACGTAACTCAGATCCACGCCATCTAATTTTTCCAAACACTGTTTTGCTACGACATCCGCGCCCAAGGTACGAACTTGCTCAGCGGTCATGTTCAGGATGTGGTGTGTTTCAATCAGGTGATATTCTGCTTCTTCCGTATCTCGCACTGCCACATACACCAGATACTCAATATTCAAATGCACACCATTGTTCCTTTTTTTGCTGTTAAGATTGATTTTTACTTGAGGGTGCTCACTTCCTGAAAATATTTTCCCCCAATTATTCGAGATAATTAGATTCTATGGCTTGTCGATCGCAAAAACTATTTTTACTCGCTGGAATTTTTGGGTTAGTTTTGTTGGGAAAACCTGCAAAAACATCCGCTAGCACAGTTGAAATTTTGACCTCAAATGTTGAGGATTTCGCAGCAGTTAGCAGCGGAGGCGACACTAATCTTGACAGTCGCGAAGACTTAGCCACCGCTGACGAGAAGACGCAGTTACCCGCTGAGTCAGAACACTCGGTGGGGGCGGAAACTCCCGACTTACCGCCGTCCGCGGCAAATTCAGTCGATGTGACATCTGACACCATTATCGAGAACAGGCAAGATGACTGTGAAGCGAGGAGTGAGTTTTCTTGTGGGGTGGGCATCCTGCCCGCCCGTAAAAGGCTTATTGACAATGGTGCAACTTCTCGGGCCGATCGCACATTCAGCACAAAAACTCAAGAAACCGAGATTTTAAACCGAGATCACAAGCTAGAAGAAAATATTGGCATAAAAAAAACCGATTTGGGTATCGATCGCGACTCGCAACTAAGCCAACTGCCGAACCCAATTCTGCCCCGAGAACCCGAATTACCAGCTCCTGAGCCGCCGCAACCGCCTGCGCCGTCTCCCCTCCAACCAACGCCGCCAACACCAGTTCCCGGCGATGCTAGACCGGAGATTCCGGGTACAATTCAGGTAGATCGCTTTGAGTTTGAGGGCAACACAGCTTTTAGCGATCGCGAACTCGCAGAAGTTATTAAAGAGTTTGCGGGGCGCGAAATCACCTTTGCGGAACTGATCGCAGCCGAAGCAGCCGTCACTCAAAAATACGTGGCGGCAGGATACATCAATTCCGGCGCTGTAATTCCCGCCAACCAAACCTTTCCCAGATCGGGAGGTGTGGTGACAATTCGGATTGTAGAAGGCGGATTAGATGAAATTGTGATTACTGGGAACAGGCGCTTAAATTCAAATTACGTGCGATCGCGCCTTGAGCGCGCTACCAGACGGCCCCTCAACCGATCTCGGTTGCTGGAAGCCTTGCAACTGCTGCAACTCGACCCCTTAATTGCCAATATTTCCGCCGAACTCCAAGCCGGAAGTCGCCCGGAAAACAGCCGCTTAGAAGTGCGGGTAAAAGAAGCAGACAGCTTTAACGGTGAAGTGTTCGCAGACAACAACCGATCGCCCAGCGTCGGCAGTTTTCGGCGCGGTGTTCGCATCAATCAAGCAAATTTGCTCGGTTTGGGCGACGGATTAGAGATATCTTATGCTAACACCGACGGCAGCAACGAATTCAACGGCAGCTACACAGTTCCCGTCAACGCGCGCAACGGCACGATTGGGTTCGCTGCAGGTGCTGCTAGCACCAACATCATTGAGGAACCCTTCGATGCTGCACAAATCGAGGGGAAATCGCGCACCTACGAATTAACTTACCGTCAACCGATTGTCGAAAAGCCCGATCGCACTTTGGCTTTGGGACTGAGTTTTTCGCGGCAAGAAAGCGATACATTCCTGTCGGGGGAACGATTTGCGCTTTCGGCGGGAGCAAATGAGCGCGGCGAAACGCGGGTTTCGGCTGTGCGGTTTTTTCAAGAATACGTGCAGCGGAGTTCCAGCCAAGTGTTCGCGGCGCGATCGCAGTTTTCCCTCGGTACCGATTTTTTGGGCGCTACTGCGAACGATAGCGGACCCGACAGCCGCTTTCTGGCGTGGCGCGGACAAGCGCAGTACGTGCGGCTGCTAGCACCAGAAACCTTGCTGATAGTGCGTTCAGACATTCAATTAGCCGATCGCCCCCTGCTTTCCCTCGAACAAATCGGGATCGGCGGCGTTCAAAGCGTGCGCGGATACCGCCAAGATTTGCTGTTAACTGATAGCGGTGCGATCGCGTCTGCAGAACTGCGAATACCGGTTTGGCGTGTCCCGGAAGTCCAAGGATTGTTGCAAGTCGCTCCGTTTATCGATTTTGGGTTAGGGTGGAACCATTCGGAGGAGAAGGCGAATCCCGACTCGGACAAACTGCTGGGTGCGGGTTTGGGGCTGGTTTGGCAGATGGGCGATCGGTTGAATGTGCGTTTAGACTACGGTATTCCTTTGATAAATGCTCGATCGGGCGATCGAACTTTGCAGGAAAAAGGCATCTACTTTCGGATTAATTATTTTCCGTTTTAATATTGTAGGTTGGGTTACAAAATTGATAAGTAATACTAATTATTTATGAAGCTGCACATAATGGGAACCCTTATTTATTTCATTGCAGTTTCCCACCAAATCAGCAAAGGATGATTTCGAGGAGGTTGATATCTCGCTTTAACTCGAATTGCACTCAATGTGGCTTTTAATGTTACTGAGTCAATATTTGATTTTTCCGACCAATGTTCAATTACTTCCAGTGTTGATACAATTTGGATGTGAGGAGCCTCTTTTCTTAGAAAGGCGATCGCTCTCTTATCATCAGTTGCAACTGCCCATTCGCGGTGAAAGGCGATCGCAAATGTTGCAGATTCTCCTTCATCCCTCATTTGAGCAGTATAGTTGATGAAAGTTTCTGCCTCTGCTTCCGATTCAAAATCTACGATCGATATTAAACCTTCTTGAACCGCCTGGTCAAAATAAATTGCACCTTCAGTCTCCTCATTCTCAATCCGCTGAAGCGTATTTAATTCTTGCGATCTAACAACTTCAGTAACTACAATTTGAGCGGGAATAGCTTGCAATATTTCTAGAAATTTTCCGGAAGCATAGAAATTTAGAATACAGCAGGCATCTAGGACAATATGGGATTGTTTAATATTCATCGTTAATTACCCAATTATCCTACGCCTGACAAAGGTCTAAATCAGCAACTTCTTCGATTATTCCGCTTGAATGTGCGCTTAATGATTCTGCAATCCGTCGAGCCTCCAGGCGATCGACACCAAGAAAATCAGCAAAGTGTCCTTCCGTAATTAACCCTCGATCTAGTGCTTCTATCGCTAAATGCTGATAGTGAATAGGAGCCATATCGATGCGCTCCGTGATAGGTGCTAAGCCCATTTCCTGTTGAACTGTTCGGACTTTTAATCCTCGATCGCGCAGACGCTCCCAAGTTCCAGATGGTAACAATTTAATTGCTTCTAATCGATAGATGAGAGCTTGAATAGACACTCCATAATGGTGAGCTAAAGTGAATAAATTTGTTGCAGTAAACTTGCCATGAGATCGGTGCATATCGTTAAATCGCTTGAGTAAATCACTTGTCGGCATTAGGAAATAATTAGGGAAAGTGTCTGCTAGTCTCTCGCTCTCTGGTTTCCTTTTATACTGATCGTCAAAATCAACTATGGGCTTCCGTCGATGAGCGAGAAAATGCAGGTAATCATGTGCTAATGACCAGCGTTTTCTCTCTTCAGGATGTCCAGCATTGATGGCGATGCAGCCACCCATTTGTTCGTTGTAGCTATAGATGCCTGAGTATTTAGGTGGCATCTCTATATAAAAAATTCGTAATCCGACACTCTGTTCTAAAATATCTCGCAGACATGGAATAGGTGCATCACCAAGCCCAAGCCGTTGACGTTCTGAGATGGCAATACTTTCCGCTGCCGCCTCAAGTGGCATATTATCGATCTTGTACTCTTGTGGATAATTTCGAGGTAAGGGTGCATCCATCATCGCTTCGAGATCTAGATAGTTTTGGCACAGTTCCTCTAAGCGCAAAATAGTGGGTTTAATCCGTGCTGCTTCAGCTTCATTCTGCCCAAATGCCGAGCGATATTGAACCTCAAAAGGTTCTGTAACAGCACGAGGCTGAACGAAATCGCCGATGGCTTTTCCATAAGCACGGGCGAGTTTAATCAGTTCGGTTGCTTTGATCCGGCGTTCTCCTTTCTCAATTGCAACAATAGTTGTTCTTGCAGTATCAATAATCTGGGCTGCTTGAGCTTGAGTTATGTCACAGCTTTTGCGGGCTTGTTGAAGGAGTGCCCCCAATCTCCCTAGATCGATGTTGTCTAATATATTAGTAGCCATTACAGTTTTCCTTAATCTTATTAAGCGATCAACTAGTTTCGATATTACGACTCACTGTCCCTATTCTTAATGAGGTTGACTGATAGTTGAAACTTTACATCATCCCACTCAGCGACATAGTTTTGATAAAGTCTAATTAACTTGCTCTGCATATCAAGAGTGGTCAACTTTTCTACGACTGAACATCGATCGACAATATCATCAAGGATCGGAAATTTACGAGTTAATGCTTCCCACTGAACCTTATGTGAATTAGGTCGATTGAGTAAGCATCGTAGCGTCTCAACTTGTGCGAGCATATGTCGTAAACTCTCACTTGGATCTTTCGCTGGTGAATAATTTCCATGTAATATTAGATATCGAGTCTTATCCTCTATTTTAGCAGCACTAAGAGCTTGTCGTCGTAAAAGGCAAGAGGAGCAATATCCACACTGACTGATATTATGTCTGTGGGGGCTGTCGCATGACTTTGTTTGCGAAGATAGTCTACCTGTCACGTCTTCTGCTAATATCTGACACATTTCAGATTTAGTTGAGAATAGGAATGGATTCCCGACCCGAAATCCCTCTCCTAGAAGCTCTGAAATGAGATCGCTCACTTTCAGCAAAGTCAATGGATGAACCGATCTGGTGTGATCTAATCCCAACGCAGATTCGCGATATGGAAGATTAATTGCAGCAGTTCCGTTTTCATAAAAGCAAAGCTCTTGTCGCCCCATTAAAGATGCACAGGCAGCACCCAGCATCGCAAATACAACACCTCTTGCGCGGGTAATTTTGTTTTTTCTAACTGCATTGCTATCAAAGAAGCGAATTGGAAATCGGTATAAAGTACAACGATTGGGAAAAATATATCTAATTTGTTTTTCTGTATCTTCCTGTAGCTTGTGAACGTTAACATTACCTCCAGTGCCAAAAAGTAAAAATGACTTTTCTGGATGCGATCGCAAACGTTGATAGAGACCAGCAAAGGCATCAAGACCACCACTCCACATGGCAACTTCACAATCCTGAGATGCTACTGGTAAAGATGGTTGCCGAACAACGAAACGTTCTGAATCTGATCTCTTTTGGAAGTCAAACAACCATAGACTTCCAGTAGCCCATTCAAGCAAAATTTCTAGCTGAGATCGAAATAATTCAGTATTCATTATTTCAGGATGACGGACTGCTAGTTTTACATAAATGCGACTTTGATCTTGGCGTAGATTTTGAAATGCAAGACGATCTGCGAAATGGATTGCAACAGCCAGATCGATTAGATCAGCAACTACAGATGGAAACTCTTGCTTGACTCGGTAGTTGAATTCTTCATCGTCTATCGTAATTCCAATAGAACTCTCCTTTTTAGTAGCATGATCTGTAAACTGAATACACCCATTATTATTTACCCCAGAGCCAAAATCTAGTGTGTAATCACTATCGTGAGCATGAAATTCCTTCTTCATTGTTAGCATAGGTCTTCATCCATATCTACTGGATTTACTTTACGGCGTGGTAGTCGTAATTTGGTTACACTTCCATCGATATTTGCCTTATTTGCCCAATTACCGATCGCAGAAACAACCGCAGGCTGAATTTCTTGAATTAGTTGTTTAAGAGTTCGATCATTCATCCCTGCAAGATGTTCATCGGTTAGTGGTATACGACCATGAAACCCTGATTCCAGCACTGTGGTCATGTATTGCCCCAAAATTGATTCCGAAATACTATTAGCAGTTAATCCTCGATCGTTGCCATACCTAAGCTCATGTAGGAAAGTCTTTCCAGCGCAAAGAATAAGCTCTTTAACGTCATGCCTTCCATTAACTTGAAGTATTTTTTCTATTTCCCTATTCGCAATACCCCAGTCAACAGAGTTATTCGCGCCCGCGATGTCAATAACCTGGGACAACCTTTCACCCATCTGTTGGGCAAGAACAATTGGTAGATTGCCTTTTTTTTGAATATCTTGCTTCAGTGCTGAGATCGCCATCCGAGTACACTCATCGATACTCGCTTTCCCCTCACAGAGCGACTCATATAGCTTTTTATAGTACCCAAGCCCATTGCGGAAAATATCTCCATCAGCCATGTTCCGTGCTCCAAAAATAGGAGTTTGCTTACACCCTCAATTTAGAGCATTAACCTGACATTGTCAATAGATAAAAATAAAAAAACCTATAAAATGTCAGGTTAATGCGTAAGCCGATCGACTGTATTCGCGGTCTAAGTCTCTACAACATATGGGTGATCGTCCACTAAACTGGATCGATGACCAACACTACAGCCTAGGAATTGCCAGCCCTGTCAAGGTGCGATCAGACGTATTTACTTCATTCTAGGTGTTCTCTCACGAGAATCAACAAGATTTATTCTCGTGAACACTTGAAAAACAGCAGATCGGGTGATCGCCATTCTGTTTTCTCCATTGGTAAAAACCGTGGAAAGAGGCCCAAAGCCATCGGTGCATTATGATAAAGCAAGCAGCGATAAATTCTCGTTTTCATAAAATAATTTAATTGCGTTAAAATCCCGACGTAGCAAATTTTCAGCTTGCAATGTCGAACAGTTTCCAAGGCGAAGCCAAATAACTTTCGGTGGATTGCCAAATACTAAGCTCAGGTCGTGCATATCCGCGTCTTTCGAGACAATCATCAAATCATTGTCTTTTGCATAATCCCAAACTACTGGGTCGATCGTTGCTTTCATGCCCACATCTCGAACGTGAAGCGAATTTGGGAAAATATCGCTCAAACTGTTCGGTAACTTGGGCGACAAGTTTTCATCAAAAAGTAATTTCATGCGGATAAGGTCGCGGTCATAAACCGACGCTCACGGTCAGCAGCATAAGCAATACAGGCTTTTAAATCTTCTCGCGTCAGATCGGGAAAATCGTCGAGAATTTCTGCTTCGGTCATCTCGGAAGCCAGGTACTCAAGCACTTCATAAACCGTAATTCGCAAGCCGCGTACACAAGGCTTACCACCGCGTTTATTTGGCTCGATCGTGATGTGGTTTCGGTAGTTCATAGTTGGAATTATCGTCATTGTGTTCTCGACCTTTGCCAAATCTTAGCCTATAGCTGCCGAGCTGGCAAGGTTGTCAATCTTGTTTTTAATACGATTAGCATCGGAATTAATATTACCCACACCTTTGCAGACGGCAGTGCCGTATCCCTACAATTAATAGCGGTATGGAAACAGCACGGCGCCGTGTCTTCTATATTATTTCGGTGCAATCGGAATTGATATCAGTTATCTTTAGCGCTGACGGCCAATTTTTATTAAGTGGGGGTCTCGATCGCACGATTAAGCTGTGGGATGTCGCAACCAAACGTTATATTAAGACGTTGATGGGCGATCGGCTGTATGAAGGCATGAATATTCAAGACGCAACGGGATTGACGAACGCTCAAAAAGCGACATTGTTGAGAGCGTTAGGCGCGTTGGTGTAGCCTGCGGGTGGTTTTCGCGATCGCCTTAACTCAGCGCTTAACTGACGGATTTTGAGTGATGCAATTTGGACAATCCTATGAGTGAATTCAAGCTGCGATCTCAAATCCCGTAGCATCGGAATTATGTAGTGCGTGCATCCCCTCTCGCTACTTGGATCGCGAGCGGGGACGCTCGCACTGATACGATCCAAACATATAATTCTGATGGAACCGGAAACGATATTATTTATATAACAGGATTTAAGCTATGTCTCGCCTGTCTTCCGGCCTACTTTTTGCTTTCCTGTTGCTATTTCCCTCGAAAACCTTCGCCCAAATTATCCCCGATAATACCCTGGGGCCGGAAAGTTCGCGGACAGTTCCCGATACTATCAACAATTTACCCTCTGATAGAATCACTGGCGGGGCAACTCGCGGCGTTAACCTCTTTCACAGCTTGCGCGAATTTAACATCCGTCAAGGGCGGGGAGCTTATTTTGAAAATCCCAGCGGAATTGCCAACATCTTCACCCGCGTTACAGGCCCAAACCCTTCTAATATTTTAGGAACTCTGGGAGTTTTAGGCAACGGTAACTTATTTTTAATTAACCCGAAAGGAATTATATTCGGCCCGAATGCTCGGTTAGATTTGCGCGGTTCGTTTATTGGTTCAACCGCTGACAGTATTGTGTTTAATAACGGTTTTGAATTCAGCAGCACCAACCCGCAAACATCTGCACTGTTAACAGTTAATATTCCCGTTGGTTTAAGATTTCGGGAAAATTCGGGTGCAATTGTCAATCGTTCCACGGCTTTAGGCAAAGTAAACATCCCAGCCTCTCCTGTGCCCATTCCGATTAGCGATCGAGTTGGTTTAGCAGTAGAACCAGGTCAAACTTTAGCACTCATTGGCGGCGACATCCAACTCCAAGGCGGCAATTTAACGGCCAGCAGCGGACAAATCTTACTCGGTAGCGCAGCCAGTCCCGGTTTAGTTAATTTCGCCCTAACAGCGGGGGAAAAGGGAAATTTAACTTTAAATTATGACAATATTCGGAACTTCGGCAATATTCAAATAGCCGATGGATCACTCATCAACACCAGCGGAATCGGTGGCGGTAGAGTAGAGTTAAAAGGTGGAAATGTCGCCCTCAGCGGTGCGCGCATTTATGCGCTGACACTGGGAAATATTGATGGTAAAGGTATCGATATCAGCGCTCAAAAGTTGCGAGTGGAAAACGGATCGCAATTTTCTACTTTGACTCTAGGAGATGGTGCAGGAGGCAATATCAATTTCCGGGCTGCTGATTCAGTAGAAATGAGCGGGCTGGGAGTTGAGGGCTATCAACAGGTTGCAATTAAATATTTGGTATCGGGAACTACAGATCCGTTTGACCCGCTATTTGTGCTGTTTAATGCTAGTGCTGGCGCTGGTTCGGGGGGGAATATTACGATCGACACCGGCCGCCTGCTCTTCAACAATGGGGTAGTAGGTAGCGGCATCACTTTTGGCGGTGGAAGGGGCGGAAATTTAATCATTCGCGCCAATACTTTTGAGATGGTGGGTTCTGGAATTAACAACGGCACAGCTAAAGAAAGTACCGGTGCGGGAGGAAGCATTAGTGTTGATGTCGCGAGATTAATTATGCGCAATGGTTCTATTCTCGGTACGACGAGCTACAGCAGCGGCGCCTCGGGGAATATCAACATTAATGCTGCTGAATCAGTAGAATTGTCTAACAGCGGGCCGACAACAGTTGTGTCCACCGGAATTAGCACGCTGAGTATCGGATCTAACGGCAGGGCGGGGAATATTAACGTCGATACCAAGCGGTTGAGTCTCTCAGGGGGTTCTGCGTTTACAGTAGGATCGGGTGTGTTAATTGGCAGGTTTTTGTTTTCTAGGGATGGGGGGCCTGCTGGAAATTTAACAGTTAGGGCTACTGAATCAGTAGAAATTTCAGGTATTTCTCCACTTTTGAGCAGCGGAATTCAGAGTGCTAGCGCGCTGAGTTCTGGAACTTTGAGCTCTAGTCGGGGCGGGGATATTCGCATTGATACGCCAAGCCTAACCGTGCGGGATGGGGGAGTAGTTTCTACGAGTTCTTTGGGTGTAGGGGATGTGGGGAATATTACTGTTAATGCCGATCGCATTGAGGTCAGCGGCAGCGGAAATAACGGTCTGTTTGTCAGTACAATTGATGCTTCGGTGGGCAAGATATTTGGTACTAATCCTAATGCTACGGCAAATGCGGGTTCGTTAAATCTGAATGCCGATCGACTAATTGTCAGAGATGGAGCTACAGTGACGGTGCAGGCTACGGGAACCGGACGCGCTGGTAATATCAATATTGTCGCAAATTCGATCGACCTTGACAATAAAAGCAGTATTGACGGCACGACTATATCCGGTACAGGAGCAAATATTAACCTGCAAGCGCGATCGATCCAATTGCGCCGCAACAGCCGAATTACCACGGATGCAGGCAGTTCTGACGGCGGCAATATTAACATCAACAGCAACATTCTTGTCACCCTCCCGCAAGAAAACAGCGACATTACAGCCAACGCCCGCACAGCAGGCGGCGGCCGCGTGAATATCAATGTCCCCAATGTCTTCGGCTTTACAGCAGCCAGTCGCGAACAAGTCAGAAGCAGGTTGGAGCTCAGTGACACAGAATTTGCAGCGTTGCAAGTAAGTCCTACATCTCTGCTTCCCAGCAGCGACATCGCCGCGATTTCCCAAAGTGGCGGCCCGGCTTTGCAAGGGGCGGTAACATTTAGTTCTTTTGGAGTGAATCCTGCTCAAGGTTTAGTGGAACTGCCGCAAAATTTAGTGAATCCGGCTGCGTTAATTGCTGCAAATCCCTGCATCCAAGGAGCCGAGAACGAGTTTACTGTGACAGGTCGGGGGGGATTGCCACCGAGTCCTCACGATGCCCTCAGCAGCAATTCTAGCCAGTTTGGTTGGGTGGAACCACCGGTAGGTGGAAGTCAGCAAATAGAAGACCACAGAGCATCCATAGCAGTTGGGCCAACAGAAATTATGCCCGCTCAAGGTTGGGTAATGGACGATCGAGGACAAGTAAGGCTGGTAGCCTATAATTCTGGTGGTGGTGCATCTCTTCGCAGTCCGAAACCGACGGGTGTTTGCGTACCTCGATAGGTACTCTTCAGGTTGTAGCTAACCGATCGCTATTTTCTTAATACTAAATTCACAGGAATTAAAAGATGCCCCGCCAATCTTCAGCCCTAATTTTTGCATTCTTACTGCTGTTTCCTTTGCCTGCGATCGCCCAAATCATCCCTGACAGCAGCTTTGGTGCAGAAAGTTCGCGGACAGTGACTGACACTATTAATAACTTACCATCCGACAGAATAGAAGGCGGTGCAACTCGCGGTGTTAACCTCTTTCACAGCTTGCACGAATTTAACATCCGTCAAGGGAGGGGAGCATATTTTGCCAATCCCAGCGGAATTGCCAACATCTTCACCCGCGTTACGGGCGGCAACCCTTCTAATATTTTAGGAACTCTGGGAGTTTTAGGCAACGGTAACTTGTTTTTAATTAACCCAAAAGGGATTGTCTTCGGTCCCAATGCGCGGTTAGATTTGCGCGGTTCATTTATTGGTTCAACTGGTAGCAGCGTTCTCTTTGATAATGGCTTTGAATTTAGTGCGACAGATGCTAAGGCAGTGCCATTGTTAGCGATTAATATTCCTGTAGGTTTAAGATTTAGAGAAAATTCTGGCACAATTATCAACACTTCCCAAGCAATCGGCCCCACACCAACCTTACCGCCATTGCCCGTAGAAATTCCTGTTTCTAATAAACTCGGTTTAGCAGTAGATCCCGGTCAAACTTTAGCATTAATTGGCGGTGACATTCAACTACAAGGAGGAAATTTAACAGCTTATACCGGACAAATATTACTTGGGAGCGTCAAAAGTCCAGGTTTAGTGCAATTTGAACCAACAGCTTTAGGTTTGAATTTAAACTATAGCAGTATTCAGAGCTTCGGCAATATTGAAATGAACGGCGCACTTATAAATACCAGCGGATTAGGAGGTGGGAAAGTCGATATTCGAGGGGGAAATATTAATCTTAATGGTTCAGGAATTTATGGACTGACACTCGGAAATATAAATGGTAGAGGCATTGACATCAATTCCCAAAACTTACGAGTAGAGGGGGGGTCGCAAATTTTCGCCTCCACACTAGGAGAAGGGAGAGGAAGCGATATCAACATCCGCGCTACTGACTCAGTAGAAATGAGTGGGATTGGCTTTGACAGCTATCAACAATTTCTAGTTAATTATCGGAGATTGAGAACAGTCGATCCTTTTGATCCGCAAATTGTTCTGACCACTGGCACTTCTGGCACAGGAGCCTCAGGAGACATCACGATTGATACCGAACGCCTGCTG
Source organism: Microcoleus sp. S28C3 (assembly GCF_036700785.1). Classification (NCBI taxonomy): domain Bacteria; kingdom Bacillati; phylum Cyanobacteriota; class Cyanophyceae; order Oscillatoriales; family Microcoleaceae; genus Microcoleus; species Microcoleus sp. S28C3. The sequence continues at coordinate 33,606 of NZ_JAUBPO010000050.1, forward strand.
ATAGGCAATGGGGCTGTGGCAGGTAGTAGCAGCACGTTAGGTGCGGGAAATGGGGGAAATATTAACATCCATGCCAACTTTATCGATCAGGCTGGTTCTACGGTCAGCAGTGGGTCATTAATGGGTAGTACCGGTACGGGGGGAAACATCACCGTTGCCAGCCAGAAATTAATTGTCCGTGATGGTGCTATTCTCACCACTACCACCAGCAGTCAGGGAGCATCAGGAAATATCACTATTAAAGCTGCTGAATCAGTAGAAGTGTTAAGGACTCCCCCTGGGAGTGTGGTGCAAACTTTGATCAGCGCCGCCTCTATAGATCCCAATGGGAAAGGTAAAGCCGGAGATATTACGATCGACACCAAGCGGTTAATTGCTGCCCAAGGAGCCGGAATTGCTGTATCGAGCGGTGGGACTATTGGCAATAGTCTCTTCTCTAATGGGGGACCCGGAGGCAATTTGACAATTAGGGCCTCTGAGTCGGTAGAGTTAGTAGGTATCTCTGGAGTTTTGGCAAATGGAGAATACAGTCTTAGTTTCTTAGCAAGTGAAACCAGTGGTTCTAGTCAGGGAGGCAATATTTACATTGCCACGCCTGTGCTGACTTTGCGGGATGGGGGAGTAATTTTACAGTCTTCTTTGGGTAAGGGAAATGCAGGCAGCCTCACGATTGATGCCGATCGCGTAGAAGTCTTGGGCAGCGCTCTTAACGGTCGATTTATTAGTCAAATTGACGCTTCGGGGGGCAATTTCTTGGGCATTCCCCTTCCCAACGCTACGGGAAATGCGGGTTCAATTAATCTCAAGGTCGATCGATTGACGGTTCGGGATGGGGCCGCGATCAGCGTCCGGGCTCTGGGAACGGCGCAAGCTGGTACTCTCACCGTTGTAGCCGACTCAATTGCCCTTGATAACAAAGGCAGCATTAATGGCACAACTGATGCAGGCGGCGGGGCAAATATTAACCTCCAAGCGCGAGACATTCAGTTGCGGCGCGGTAGCAGAATTACCACCGATACAGGTAATTCAGATGGTGGAAATATCAGAATTAATAGCGAACTTTTGGTAGCCTTACCGCGAGAGAATAGTGATATTACAGCTAATGCTCGCACAGCTATGGGCGGACAAGTTACAGTCAACGTACCAAATATCTTTGGATTTACCAGCATTAACCGCGAACAAGCCAGGAATAGTTTAGGACTGAGTGATGCTGAATTTGCAGCGTTGCAAGTAAGTCCGACTTCTCTAATTCCTACCAGCGATATTGCGGCTATTTCCCAAAGTAGCGGCCCAGCTTTGCAAGGAGCAGTAACGTTTAGCACTACTGGGGTAAATCCCGCTCAAGGGTTAGTAGAATTAGAGCAAAATGTAGTCGATCCCAGCACCTTAATTGCTGCTAATCCCTGCATCCAAGGGCAAGAAAACGAGTTTACTGTGACTGGGAAAGGAGGAGTGCCACCGAGTCCTAATGATGCCCTCAGCAGCGCAGCAGCGCCGTTTCCTTGGGTGGAACCAGCCTTAGGTCGAAGTCAGCAAGTAGAAGGCGAAAAAGCATCCATACAAATTCGACCAACAGAAATTATGCCCGCTCAAGGTTGGGTAATGGACGATCGAGGACAAGTAAGGCTGGTAGCTTATAATTCAGGTGGTGGTGCATCTATTCGCAGTCCGAAATCGACGGGTGTTTGCGTACCTCGATAGGTACTCTTTAGGTTTGATCTGCGCGCTCGTTTTTTCATACCAAAATAACAGGATGCCAAGTATGCCCCGCCAATCTTCCACCCTATTTTTTGCATTCTTACTGCTGTTTCCTTTGCCTGCGATCGCCCAAATCATCCCTGACAGCAGCTTGGGTGCAGAAAGTTCGCGGACAGTGACCGATACTATCAACAACTTACCCTCTGATAGAATCACTGGCGGTGCAACTCGCGGCGTTAACCTCTTTCACAGCTTGCGCGAATTTAACATCCGTCAAGGGCGGGGAGCTTATTTTGAAAATCCCAGCGGAATTGCCAACATCTTCACCCGCGTTACGGGCGGCAACCCTTCTAATATTTTAGGAACTCTGGGAGTTTTAGGCAACAGTAACTTGTTTTTAATTAACCCAAAAGGGATTGTCTTTGGCCCCAATGCGCGGTTAGAGCTGCGCGGTTCATTTATCGGTTCAACTGGTAGCGGCGTTCTCTTTGATAATGGCTTTGAATTTAGTGCGACCGATGCTAATACAGTGCCATTGTTAGCGATTAATATTCCTGTGGGTTTGAGATTTAGAGAAAATTCTGGCACAATTATCAACACTTCCCAAGCAATCGGCCCCACACCAACCTTACCGCCATTGCCCGTAGAAATTCCTGTTTCTAATAAACTCGGTTTAGCAGTAGACCCCGGTCAAACTTTAGCGCTAGTAGGGGGAGATATCCAATTCAATGGAGGAATTGCCACCGCCAGTAACGGACAAATACTCCTCGGTAGCGTCAAGAGTCCGGGTTTGGTTAGCTTTGGATCAACGCCACAGGGTCTGAATTTAAACTATGACAGCATTCAAAACTTTGGCAACATTCAGTTATCAAACGGAACCCTAATTAACACTAGCGGAATCGGTGGTGGCAAAGTAGATATTAGAGGCGGAAATGTCACCATAAGTGGAGGGCGAATTTATGCCATAACATTAGGAAATATTGATGGCAGAAACATCGATATCAGCGCTCAACAATTGCGACTCCGGGAGGGAGCGCAAATATCAACCCTAACCTCGGGAGAGGGTGCGGGGGGTGATGCGAACATCCGCGCTACCGACTCAGTGGAAATCATGGGGATCGGATTGGAGAGGTTTCAGGGGTTTATAAGTGAAGTTTTGCCCTCTGGAACCTTTAGCCCCTTTGACCAGCCAATTGCGATCTTCGCTGGTACTTCTAACGCCGGAGCAGGAGGAGATGTGAGAATCAACACCGGACGGCTACTTATGGATAATGGGGCTATAGCGTTTAGCGCCACGCTCGGAGCAGGAACAGGGGGAAGTACGAACATTCGCGCTAGAACTGTGGAGATAGCAAGTTCGGCGATCGACAGTGGCTCTTTTGTGAATACTACTGTGACTCAGAATAGTATTGGCAACGGAGAAGACATCAATATTGAAGCGGAACGGTTAATAGTGCGCGATAATGGCGCTCTTTCTACCGCTAGCTTTAGTAACGGAGCGTCGGGGAATATTAACATTAAAGCTTCTGAATCCGTAGAAGTGTTGCGTACCCTCCCTGGAACTTTGATACCAACGCTATTGGCTACTAACACTCTCGATAATAATGCCAGAGCGGGGGACATTAATATTGATACGAAGCGCTTGGTTGTTTCTGATGGAGCCTGGATTACTTTAGCAAGTGGCGGGGTTTCTGGCAACCAAATATTTAGAGATGGTGGGCCGGGTGGTAATTTAAACATCAGGGCTACTGAGTCAGTAGAAATAGCAGGCATCTCAGGGGTGTTGGCGAACGGCGCTCAGGTTGGTAGTTTCCTCGGTGCTGACACCTACTCATCCAGTCGGGGAGGGGATATCCGCATTTCGACACCCGTAATAACTCTGAGGAATGGAGGATTTATTTCTACTGCGTCTTTAGGCGAAGGAAGTGCGGGAAATATTACGATTGATGCGAGTCGCGTAGAACTCATCGGTACTATGAGTTCTGGTGGATTTAATAGTACAATTCAGGCTTCCGTTGGCTTGGCGGCGGGTGGCGTGACTAATCCCAGCGCTACGGGGAATGCGGGTTCAGTAAATCTGAATGTCGATCGATTGATTGTCCGGGATGGAGCAACTCTTAATGTTCAGGCGTTGGCAAGGGGAAGGGCTGGCAATATTAATGTCGTTGCAGACTCAATTGCCTTAGATAATAAAGCTCGTATCGACGCTACAACTGACTCTGGCGGCGGTGGAAATATTAATATCAAGGCGCGAGACATTCAGTTGCGACACAGTAGCAGAATTACCACTGATGCTGGTATTTCTGATGGTGGAAATATCAACATTAAAAGCGATATTTTGGTAGGTTTACCAATAGAGAATAGCGATATTACAGCTAATGCTCGCACAGCTATGGGCGGCCAGGTGACAGTAAATGTCCCGAATATCTTTGGTTCTATAGCAGTTACCCGCGAACAAGCCAGAAGTAGTTTATGGCTGACTGATGCTGAATTTGCAGCTTTACAAGTGAATCCAACTTCTTTACTTCCTACTAGCGATATCGCGGCTATTTCTCAACAGTCTGGTCCCGCATTACAAGGAGCAGTAACGTTTAGCACTACTGGGGTAAATCCCGCTCAAGGGTTAGTAGAATTAGAGCAAAATGTAGTCGATCCCAGCACCTTAATTGCTGCTAATCCCTGCATAGAAGGGGCAGAAAACGAGTTTACTGTGACGGGGAAAGGAGGAGTGCCACCGAGTCCTAATGATGCCCTCAGCAGCGCAGCAGTGCCGTTTCCTTGGGTGGAACCAGCCTTAGGTCGAAGTCAGCAAGTAGAAGGCGAAAGAGTATCCCTAGAAGTTCGGCCAACAGAAATTATTCCGGCTCAAGGTTGGGTAATGGACGATCGAGGACAAGTAAGGCTGGTAGCTTATAATTCTGGTGGTGGTGCATCTCTTCGCAGTCCGAAATCGACGGGTGTTTGCGTACCTCGATAGGTACTCTTTAGGTTTGATCTGCGCGCTCGTTTTTTCATACCAAAATAACAGGATGCCAAGTATGCCCCGCCAATGTTCCACCCTATTTTTTGCATTCTTACTACTGTTTCCTTTGCCTGCGATCGCCCAAATCATCCCTGACAGCAGCTTGGGTGCTGAAAGTTCGCGGACAGTGACCGATACTATCAACAACTTACCCTCAGATAGAATCACTGGCGGTGCAACTCGCGGCGTTAACCTCTTTCACAGCTTGCGCGAATTTAACATCCGTCAAGGGCGAGGAGCTTATTTTGAAAATCCCAGCGGAATTGCCAACATCTTCACCCGCGTTACGGGCGGCAACCCTTCTAATATTTTAGGAACTCTGGGAGTTTTAGGCAACGGTAACTTATTTTTAATTAACCCAAAAGGAATTGTCTTCGGTCCCAATGCGCGGTTAGATTTGCGCGGTTCATTTATCGGTTCAACTGGTAGTGGCGTTCTCTTTGATAATGGCTTTGAATTTAGTGCGACCGATGCTAATACAGTGCCATTGTTAGCGATTAATATTCCTGTGGGTTTGAGATTTAGAGAAAATTTTGGCACAATTGTCAACACTTCCCAAGCAATCGGCCCCACACCAACCTTACCGCCATTGCCCGTAGAAATTCCTACTTCAAACAAACTTGGTTTAGCAGTAGAGCCGGGTCAAACTTTAGCATTAATTGGCGGTGACATTCAACTACAAGGCGGAAATTTAACAGCTTATACCGGACAAATATTGCTGGGAAGTGTGAAAAGTCCAGGTTTAGTGCAATTTGAACCAACAGCTTTAGGACTGAATTTAAGCTATGACAATATTCAGAACTTTGGCAATATTGAAATGAACGGTGCGTCCATCAATACCAGCGGATTAGGAGGTGGAAAAATTGACATCAGAGGTGGAAACGTCACCGTGAGTAGTTCGGGAATTTATAGCCTAACATTGGGAAATATTGATGGTAGAGGGATTGACATCAACGCTCACAATTTACGAGTAGATAAAGGAGCGCAAATTCTTACTTCAACCTTGGGAGATGGAAACGGGAGTAATATGAATATCCGCGCTACTGACTCAGTAGAAATGATTGGGTTGGGAATAAGAGGCTATCAGCGATTTTATACCCAATATATATTATCTGGAACCCTCAACCCCTTTGACCCCCAAATTGTAATTAATAGTGGTACTTTGGGCAGTGGGAATTCTGGAGAGGTTAACATCGATACCGGACGGCTGCTGTTGCGTGATGGGGTAGTAGGCGGTACCGCCACCCTGGGTGCTGGAAATGGGGGAAATCTGACTGTCCGCGCTAACACCTTCGAGATCGTTAGTTCAGCAATCAATAATGGAACAACTAAGAAAAGTACCGGCTCTGGCGGCAATATCAATATTGAGGCCCAACGGTTAATTATACGCGATGCTGGTGGTTTAGTTAGCATCAGCCGCAGCGATGGAGCATCAGGAAATATCACGATTAAAACAACTGAATCTGTAGAATTGTCGGGGGGTATTTCTGGAAGTGCCGCGCAAACTCGTATCGGTACAAACTCTTTTGATGGCAATGGTAAATCCGGGGATATTACCATCGACACTAAGCGGCTAAGTGTTTCTGATGGAGCCTCAATTAGTTTATCAACTGGTGCGGTTGTTGGGCAAGTCGTGTTTTCTAGAAATGGAGGTTTAGGAGGAAATTTAACTGTGAGAGCTTCCGAGTCTATCGAAGTGAGCGGGGTATCTGGAGTTTTGGGAAATGTAGGATTCGGAGCGAGTGCTCTGGCTACTCAAACTTCAAGTTCTGGTCGGGGTGGAGATATCCACCTCTCTACACCGATGCTCGCTCTGCGGAATGGGGGAATTATTTCTGCGGCTTCTTTGGGTGCAGTAGATGCCGGAAATATTACTATTGATGCCGATCGCATAGAACTTAAAGGTGCGGGGAGTAACGGTCGTTTCGCAAGTAGAATTGAGGCTTCGGCTGGCAGCTTTTCTCTTATTGTCAATCCCAACGCTACGGGGAACGCGGGTTCATTAAATTTGAATGTAAATCGATTGAGTATCCGGGATGGAGCAACGGTTAGTGTTCAGTCTTTAGGAAGGGGAAGGGCTGGAAATATTAATGTTGTAGCCGATTCAATTGCTTTGGATAACAAAGCGAGTATTGATGGTACAACTGAATTTGGCGGTGGGGGAAATATTAATATTAGGTCGCAAGATATCCAGTTACGGCGCGGCAGCAGAATTACAACGGATGCAGGGATTTCTGACGGGGGAAATATCAGAATTAATAGCGATATTTTGGCTACTTTACCCAATGAAAACAACGATATTACAGCTAATGCTCGTACTGCTATGGGCGGTCAAGTTACAGTAAATGTCCCGAATGTTTTTGGTTTTACAACAGTGACACGGGAACAAGCCAGAAGTAGTTTAGGACTGACTGATTCTGGATTTGCAGCTTTACAAGTGAATCCAACTTCTTTACTTCCCACTAGCGATATCGCCGCTATTTCTCAACAGTCTGGCCCCGCATTACAAGGAGCAGTAACGTTTAGCACTACTGGGGTAAATCCCGCTCAAGGGTTAGTAGAATTAGAGCAAAATGTAGTCGATTCCAGCACATTAATTGCTGCTAATCCCTGCATAGAAGGGGCAGAAAACGAGTTTACTGTGACTGGGAAAGGAGGAGTGCCACCGAGTCCTAATGATGCTCTCAGCAGCGCAGCAGCGCCGTTTCCTTGGGTGGAACCAGCCTTAGGTGGAAGTCAGCAAGTAGAAGGCGAAAAAGCATCCATAGCAGTTGGGCCAACAGAAATTATGCCCGCTCAAGGTTGGGTAATGGACGATCGAGGAGAAGTAACGCTGTTAGCGTATAATTCTGGTGGTGGTGCATCTCTTCGCAGTCCGAAATCGACGGGTGTTTGCGTACCTCGATAGGTACTCTTCAGGTTTGATCTGCGCGCTCGTTTTTTCCATACCTAAATTAACAGGATTCCAAGTATGCCCCGCCAATCTTCAGCCCTATTTTTTGCTTTCTTACTACTGTTTCCTTTCCCTGCGATCGCTCAAATCATCCCAGACAGCAGCTTGGGTGCAGAAAGTTCGCGCACAGTACCCGCAACTATTAACAATTTACCCTCAGATAGAATAGAAGGCGGTGCAACTCGCGGAGTAAATTTATTTCACAGTTTACGAGAATTTAACGTCGGTGAAGGCAGAGGAGCATATTTTGCGAATCCTAACGGGATTGCGAATATTTTCACCCGCGTTACGGGTGGCAATCCTTCCAATATTTTAGGCGTGTTGGGAGTTCAAGGCAGTGCTAACTTATTTTTACTTAATCCCAAAGGAATTGTCTTCGGTCCCAATGCGAGGTTAGATTTACGCGGCTCATTTATCGGTTCTACAGCTAGCGGCGTTCTCTTTGATAATGGCTTTGAATTTAGCGCTGCCAATTCTAATGCAGTGCCATTATTAGCGATTAATATTCCTGTGGGTTTGAGATTCAGAGAAAATTCTGGTACAATTATTAACCAATCAATTGCTGCTAACCCATCACCGCCTGACCTTCCCCTACCATTACCAATTTTTAATAAAATTGGTTTAGCAGTAGACCCTGGTCAAACCTTAGCGCTAGTAGGTGGAGATATCCAATTCAACGGGGGAATCGCTACCGCCAGTACCGGACAAATCCTTCTGGGCAGTATCAAAAGTCCAGGTTTAGTGCAATTTGAACCAACCGCATTAGGTCTGAATTTAAACTATGGTAATATTCAGAACTTCGGCAATATTGAAATGAACGGTGCGTCGCTCAATACCAGCGGATTAGGAGGAGGGAAAGTTGACATCAGGGGTTCAAATGTCACTCTTAACGGTTCAGGAATTTATGGACTGACACTAGGAAATATGGAGGGCAGAGGCATTGACATCAATGCCCAAAACTTACGATTAGAGGGGGGGGCGCAAATTTTCACCACGACCCTGGGAGAGGGGAAAGGGAGCGATATCAACATCCGCGCTACTGACTCAGTAGAAATGATCGGGTTGGGAATTGAGGGCTATCAGCAGCTTACAGAAAATTTTCAGACATCTGGAACAGGCAACCCCTTTATTTCGCAAATCGTTCTGTTCACTAGCGCTATTGGCAGTGGAGCAGCCGGAGATATTAACATTGAAGCCGGACGGCTGTTGATGAGCAATGGGGTAGTGGCCGGTGCCCCCACCTTTGGTGCTGGGAATGGCGGAAATTTGACTGTCCGCGCCAACACCATCGATCTCGTCAGTTCAACACTCTATAACGGAACAACGAACCAAAGCACTGGTCAAGGCGGAAACATCACTGTTGAAGCCCAACGGTTAATACTGCGCGATGGCGGTGCGTTTGCCAGCTTCAGCCTTAGTGATGGAGCATCGGGGAATATCGCGATTAAAGCGAGTGAATCTGTGGAATTATCGGGTAGTCTTCCTGGAGGTCTAGGGCAAACTCGGCTCGGCACGAATACTTTTGATGCGAATGGAAAAGGTGGGGATATTAGCATCGACACTAAGCGGCTGAGTGTTTCTAATGGAGCCACAATTAGTTTAACGACGGGTGCGATTTTTGGCCAACTCGTGTTTTCTACAAGTGGGGGGACGGGAGGAAATTTAACTGTGAGAGCCTCCGAGTCTATAGAAGTGAGCGGCGAGTCAAGGTTTTTGGGGAATGCGGGCTATGTAGCAAGTTCTTTTGTTACTCAAACTGCGAGTTCTGGTAGAGGTGGAGATATCCGCCTCTCAACACCTAAACTAACTGTGCAGAATGGCGGCGTTATTTCTGCGGCTTCTTTGGGTATAGCAGATGCAGGAGATATTACAATTAATGCCGATCGCTTACAAGTGCAAGGTATTGGGAGTAACAGTCGGTTGAGAAGTGGAATTGAGGCCTCGGCTGGTAGGGCGTTCAATGCTGTCAATTCCACTGCTAGCGGAAATGCAGGCTCGTTGAATTTGAATGCTAATCAATTGATTCTTCGGGATAGTGCAGTGGTTAATGTTCAATCTTCAGGAACAGGTAGGGCTGGCAATATTAACGTTGTAGCCGATTCAATTGCCCTGGATAATAAAAGCGTAATTGATGGCACGACTGTCTCTGGTACAGGGGCAAATATTAACCTTCAAGCGCAAGACATTCAGTTGCGGCGCGGCAGTAGAATCACCACGGATGCAGGTATTTCTGAGGGCGGTAATATCAAAATCAATAGCGAACTTTTGGTAGCTTTACCGCGAGAGAACAGTGATATTACAGCTAATGCTCGCACAGCTAGGGGCGGACAAGTTACGGTCAATGTACCAAATATCTTTGGCTTGACAAGCCTTAACCGCGAACAAGCCAGGAATAGTTTAGGACTGAGTGATACTGAATTTGCAGCGTTGCAAGTAAGTCCGACTTCTCTAATTCCTACCAGCGATATTGCGGCGATTTCTCAAAGTAGCGGCCCGGCTTTGCAAGGAGCAGTAACGTTTAGCACTACTGGGGTAAATCCCGCTCAAGGGTTAGTAGAATTAGAGCAAAATGTAGTCGATCCCAGCACATTAATTGCTGCTAATCCCTGCATAGAAGGGGGAGGAAACGAGTTTACTGTGACTGGGAAAGGAGGAGTGCCACCGAGTCCTAATGATGCCCTCAGCAGCGCAGCAGCGCCGTTTCCTTGGGTGGAATCAGCTTTAGGTGAAAGCCAGCAAGTAGAAGGCCAAAGACCATCCATAGAAATTCCGCCAACAGAAATTATGCCCGCTCAAGGTTGGGTAATTGACGATCGAGGACAAGTAAGGCTGGTAGCGTATAATTCAGGTGGTGCTGCTTCTACTCGCAGTCCGAAATCGACAGGTGTTTGCGTACCTCGATAGGCACTCTTTAGGTTTTAGCTAACCCTTCGCTATTTTCCTAATATTAAATTAACCAGACTTCAAAGATGCTCCGCCAATATTCCGCCCTATTTTGTGCATTATTAGTGCTGTGTCCTTTCCCCGCCGTCGCCCAAATCATCCCAGATAGCAGCTTGGGTGCAGAAAGTTCGCGGACAGTTCCCGACAGGATTAATAATTTACCATCGGACAGAATAGAAGGCGGTGCAACTCGCGGAGTAAATTTATTTCACAGTTTACGAGAATTTAACGTAGGTGAAGGCCGAGGAGCATATTTTGCTAATCCTAACGGGATTGCGAATATTTTTACCCGCGTTACGGGTGGCAATCCTTCTAATATTTTAGGTGTGCTGGGAGTACAAGGTAATGCTAACTTGTTCTTACTTAATCCCAAAGGAATTGTCTTCGGTTCCAATGCGAGGTTAGATTTGCGCGGTTCATTTTTAGCAAGTTCTGCAGATAGCGTAGTTTTCGAGAATGGCTATCAATTTAGCAGCAGTAATCCCCAATCCTTACCGCTGTTAAATGTCAATATACCTATCGGTTTGAACTTTAGAGAAAATCCGGGAAAAATTCTTAACTATTCAGCAGCACCCGCCTTGATTTTACCAAAATTACCCCCAGCAATCCCGCAGATTTTCAATAACACGGGCTTAGGAGTTGGGCCCGGACAAACTCTCGCCCTAGTGGGCGGAGATCTTGAATTAAATCAGGGAACACTCACTGCATCAACCGGACAAATTTTGCTCGGTAGCGTCGCTAGTCCGGGGATGGTTGGATTGGGGGCAACGCCATTTGGATTAAGTTTAAACTATGACAAGATTTCCAACTTTGGTAATATTGAAATAACCAACGGCTCACTAATCAATACCAGTGGAATCGGTGGCGGTCAAGTCGATATTCGAGGTGGAAATGTTAACCTCAACCGTGGGCGAATTTATGCACTGACTTTGGGAAATATCGACGGTAGGGGCATCGATATTAACGCTCAACAGTTTCGGGCCCAAGGTGGAGCGCAAATCTCCACACTGACAGCAGGAAGTGGTGCCGGAGGCGCGATCGACATCCGCGCTACCGACTCAGTAGAACTGATCGGGATTGGATTTGAGAGCTTTCAAAACTTTGTCAAAAATTATACAGCCTCTGGAGGAATCAACCCCTTTGACCCACAAATTCTGCTGGAAACAAGCACTGCTGGCACGGGAAATGCGGGAAACATCTTAATCGATACTGGACAACTGCTGATCGACAATGGAACCGTATCGGGTAGCGCTACGTTAGGTGCTGGCAACGCCGGAAATATGACCATCCGTGCCAGGATTTTCGATCTGGTAGGTTCAGGGATCAACAGCGGCACACTCGCGGGGAGTACGGGTAGGGGAGGAAATATCACCTTTGAGGGAGAACGTTTTATCGTACGCGATGGCAGTGCGCTCATCAGCACCACTCGCAGTGAAGCACCATCGGGGAATATCAACATTAAAGCGAATGAATCAGTAGAAGTGCTGCGGACTCCGGCTCGAAGTCCCGTAGCAACCTTGATTGGTACAACCGCAATCAGCATTAACGGGAAAGCCGGAGATATTAATATCGACACGAAGCGGTTGAGGATCTCTGAAGGGGGCGGAATTAGTTTATCTAGCGGATCGGTTGTGGGCAACCAACCCTTGAATACAACTGGGGGGCCAGGAGGTAATTTAACAATTAAAGCTACTGAGTCAGTCACACTAGAGGGTATTTCTGGAGTTTTGGCGAATGGGAGTCGCAATCCTAGTTTCATCTCCGCTGATACCAACTCTGCTGCTCGGGGAGGGAATATGAACATTTCTACACCTTTAGTAATTCTCCGGGATGGAGGACTTATTTCTACTGCATCTTTAGGCAAAGGAGAAGCAGGAAGCCTCACGATCGATGCGGGGCGCGTAGAGGTGATTGGTAATGGGGGTCAAGGTGAATTTAACAGTCAAATTCAGACTTCCGTTGGCATTGTCTCTCGCGTTAGAAATCCCAATGCTACGGCTAACGGAGGTTCCTTGAATCTGAATGTCGGGCAATTGATTCTTCGCAATGGGGGAACACTCAATCTGCAAGCTTTGGGTTCGGCACGGGCTGGTAACATTAACGTGAAAGCAGATTCGATTTCCCTTGACAACCAAAGCAGCATTGACGGTAGAACGGCATCCGGTGCCGGAGCAAATATTAACCTCGAAGCACGGGATATCCAGTTGCGCCGAGGGAGCAGAATTACAACTGATGCAAGTATTTCTGATGGTGGCAATATCAACATTAAAAGCGATATTCTGGTTGCTCTCCCCAACGAAAATAGCGATATTACGGCTAATGCGCGATCGGCTCAAGGTGGTCGCGTTAATATTAATGTCCCCAATGTTTTCGGGTTTACATCAGTGACTCGCGAACAGGTTCGAGCGAGTTTGGAATTAACAGATGCTCAATTTGCAGCGTTGCAAGTAAGTCCGACTTCTTTAGTTCCTACCAGCGATATTGCGGCGATTTCCCAAAGTAGCGGCCCGGCTTTGCAAGGTAGTGTTACATTTAGTTCTTCAGGGGTGAATCCCGCTCAAGGTTTAGTGGAACTGCCGCAAAATGTTGTCGATCCGGCTGCGTTAATTGCTGCAAATCCCTGCATCCAAGGGGCCGGGAGCGCATTTACCGTTACTGGGAAAGGAGGAGTGCCACTGAGTCCTAATGATGTTCTCAGCAGCCCTCTATCGCCGTTGCCTTGGGTGGAAACAGCGGTAGGTGGAAGTCAGCAAATAGAAGGCCTCATACCATCCCTCGAAATTCGACCAACAGAAATTATTCCCGCTCAAGGTTGGGTAATGGACGATCGAGGAGAAGTAACGCTGTTAGCGTATAATTCACGTGGTGGTGCATCTCTTCGCAGTCCGAAACCGACGGGTGTTTGCGTACCTCAATAGGTACTCTTCAGGTTTTAGCTAACCCGTCGCTATTTTCCTCATACTAAATTAACAGGAATTAAAAGATGCAGCGCCAATATTGCGCCCTATTTTTTGCATTCTTACTGCTGTTTCCTTTTCCCGCGATCGCCCAAATCATCCCCGATAATAGCTTGGGTACAGAAAGTTCGCGCACAGTTCCCGATACTATCAACAACTTACCCTCTGATAGAATCACTGGCGGTGCAACTCGCGGCGTTAACCTCTTTCACAGCTTGCGCGAATTTAACATCCGTGAAGGGCGGGGAGCTTATTTTGAAAATTCCAGCGGAATTACCAACATATTCACCCGCATTACTGGCCCCAACTCTTCAAATATTTTAGGAACTCTGGGAGTTTTGGGAAACGGCAATTTATTTTTAATTAACCCGAAAGGGATTGTCTTTGGTCCCAATGCTCGGTTAGATTTACGCGGTTCATTTTTAGCATCAACTGCTAGCAGCGTTCTTTTTAATAATGGCTTTGAATTTAGCAGCAATAAGCCCCAAACCGTGCCATTGTTAGCGATTAATATTCCCGTAGGAGTGAGATTTAGAGAAAATCCTGGTACAATTATCAACCAGTCAAAAGCAGTGGGTGAACTGCCGAAATTGCGCCCACTTCCCATACAAATTCCTATTTTGAACAAAGTCGGTTTAGCAGTAGACCCCGGTAAAACATTAGCGTTAATTGGCGGAGATATTCAACTGCAAGGAGGCAATTTAACAGCTTATAGCAGTCAAATTATGCTGGGTAGCGTCAAAAGTCCAGGGGTGGTGCAAGTTGAAACACTGCCTATAGATTTGAATTTAAACTATGGCACTATTCAGAACTTTGGCAATATTGAACTCTCGGATTCAATTATAAATACCAGCGGATTAGAAGGTGGCAGAATAGATATCAGGGGCGGAAACGTCACCCTCAACGGTTCGCGAATTTTGGCGCTGACGCTCGGAAATATTAATGGTAGAGGTATTGACATCAATGCTCAACAGTTGCGAGTAAATAGAGGGTCGCAAATTTCAACCCTAGCGCTAGGAGATGGGGCGGCGGGCAATATTAATATCCGCGCTACTGACTCAGTAGAAATGAGCGGCATTGGATTTGAGAGTTATCAACAGTTTTTACAGAATTATTTGAGATCGGGAACAGGCAATCCTTTAGATCCGCAAATTGTTTTGAGCACTGGTACTCTTGGCAGGGGAGTCGCAGGCGCGATCGCAATTGATACGGGAAGAATGCTGATCCGCAACGGTAGCCTAGTAGGTAGCTCTACATTTGCTAGTGGCAATGGTGGAAATATCACCATCCGTGCCGAGGTTTTCGAGCTAGCTGGCTCTGCGATTAGCAGTGGCACACTTGTAGGGAGTACAGGCATCGGCGGAAACATCACCTTTGAGGGCGAAAGGTTGATAGTGCGTGATGGTGCTGCGATCAGCAGCGTTACCCGCAGTAGGGCAGCATCAGGAAATATCAATATTAAAGCGAATGAATCATTAGAAATCTTGCGTACTCCCGCTGGCAGTGTCCTACAAACTATCATAAGTACAACCGCTCTCGGTCAGAATGGAAATGCGGGAAACATTACCATCGACACCAAGAAATTGACTATCTCTGGTGGTGCTGGCATTAACTCATCGAGTGGTGCAGCGATTGGCACTCAACTATTAAATACGACTGGAGGGCTGGGAGGTAATGTAACCATTAGAGCTAGCGATTCGATAGAAATAGGAGGTGTTTCTGAAGTTTTGGCGAATGGAAGGCGGAGTATTAGTTTTGTCGCGAGTGATACCTACTCATCGAATCGGGGAGGGGATATCTATATTTCCACACCTGTGTTATTGCTACGGAGTGGGGGATTTATTTCGGCTGGTTCTTTGGGTACAGCAGATGCCGCTAACGTCACTATTGATGCCCAAAAAGTGGAACTTATTGGTAATGAGAATCCGGGTGAATTTAGCAGTGCTATTCAGGCTTCCGTTGGCTTTTTATACCAGTTGAGGAATCCCAATGCTACGGCGAATGCGGGTTCGCTGAATCTGAATGTTAACCAATTGAGGCTGCGGGATGGTGCAACGGTTAATGTTCAGGCATTAGGAATGGGGCAGGCTGGTAATATTAATGTTGTAGCTGACTCAATTGCTCTGGAAAATAAAGCCAGCATCAATGCTTCTACTGACTCGGGCGGCGGGGGAAATGTTAACATCAGGGCGCAAGACATTCAGTTGCGGCGCGGCAGTAGAATCACCACGGATGCAGGTATTTCGGAAGGCGGTAATATCAGAATTAATAGCGATATTTTGGTAGCTTTACCGCGAGAGAATAGTGATATTACAGCTAATGCTCGCACAGCTAGGGGCGGACAAGTTACGGTCAATGTACCAAATATCTTTGGCTTTACAAGCCTTAACCGCGAACAAGCCAGGAGTAATTTAGGACTGACTGATGCTCAATTTGCAGCGTTGCGAGTAAGTCCTACTTCTCTAATTCCCACTAGCGATATTGCGGCGATTTCCCAAAGTAGCGGCCCGGCTTTGCAAGGTACTGTTACATTTAGCACTACTGGTGTCAATCCCGCTCAAGGTTTAGTGGAACTGCCGCAAAATGTTGTCGATCCAGAGGCGCTAATTGCTGCAAATCCCTGCACGCAAGAGGCCGGGAGCGCATTTACCGTCACTGGGAAAGGAGGAGTGCCACTGAGTCCTAATGATGTTCTCACCAGCCCTCTATCGCCGTTGCCTTGGGTGGAAACAGCGGTAGGTGGAAGTCAGCAAATAGAAGGTCAAAGACCGTCCCTCGAAATTCGACCAACAGAAATTATTCCCGCTCAAGGTTGGGTAATGGACGATCGAGGAGAAGTAACGCTGTTAGCGTATAATTCACGTGGTGCATCTCTTCGCAGTCCGAAACCGACGGGTGTTTGCGTACCTCAATAGGTAATGTTCAGGTTTTAGCTAACCCGTCGCTATTTTCCTCATACTAAATTAACAGGAATTAAAAGATGCAGCGCCAATATTGCGCCCTATTTTTTGCATTTTTAGTGCTGTGTCCTTTCCCCGCGATCGCCCAAATCATCCCCGATAATTCCCTGGGCGCGGAAAGTTCGCGCACAGTTCCCGATACTATCAACAGCTTACCGTCTGATAGAATCACTGGCGGTGCAACTCGCGGCGTTAACCTATTTCACAGCTTGCGCGAATTTAACATCCGTGAAGGGCGGGGAGCTTATTTTGACAATCCCAGCGGAATCACCAACATATTCACCCGCGTTACGGGCCCAAACTCCTCAAATATTTTAGGAACTCTGGGAGTTTTGGGAAACGGCAATTTATTCTTAATTAACCCGAAAGGAATTGTCTTCGGTCCCAAGGCGAGGCTAGATTTGCGCGGTTCATTTTTAGCAAGTTCTGCAGATAGCGTAGTTTTCGATAATGGCGCTCAATTTAGCAGCAGTAATCCCCAATCAATCCCCCTGTTAAATGTCAATATACCGCTCGGTTTAAACTTTAGAGAAAATCCGGGGAAAATCATTAACTCTTCAGCAGCACCAGCATTGACTTTACCACAATTACCCCCAGCAATCCCCCAGATTTTCAATAACCTAGGCTTAGGAGTTGGGCCAGGACAAACTCTTGCCCTAGTGGGCGGAGATCTGGAATTAAATCAGGGAACACTCACGGCATCAACCGGACAAATTTTGCTCGGTAGCGTCGCTAGTCCGGGGATGGTCGGATTGGGGACAACGCCATTTGGATTAAGTTTAAACTATGACAAGATTTCCAACTTTGGTAATATTGAAATAACCAACGGCTCACTAATCAATACCAGTGGAATCGGTGGTGGCAAAATCGATATTCGAGGTGGAAATGTCAACATCAACAATGGGCGAATTTATGCACTGACTTTAGGAAATATCGACGGTAGGGGTATCGATATTAACGCTCAAAATTTTCTAGCCCAAGGTGGAACGCAAATCTCCACACTGACAGCAGGAAGTGGTGCCGGAGGGGCTGTCAATATCCGCGCTACCGACTCAGTAGAAATGCTCGGAATTGGATTAGATAACTATAGAGTGTTTGGTGGTAACTATACGGTATCTGGCTCTTTCGACCCTTTTGACCCACAACTTCTGCTGATAACTGGCACTAATAGCATGGGAGCCGCCGGAAACATCACGATTGATACGGGAAAGCTGTTGATAGACAATGGAAGCGCATTGACTACCGGCACCTTCAGTGCTGGCAACGCCGGAAATATAACCATCCGTACCGGGGTTTTAGATATGGTCGCTTCTGCAATCCACAGTGGCTCACTTGTGGGGAGTACGGGTAGGGGAGGAAATATCACCTTTGAGGGAGAACGTTTAACCGTGAGCGATGGTGCTGCTCTGATCAGCCTCACGCGCGGTGAAGGAGGAGCGGGGAATATCAACATTAAAGCGAATGAATCAGTAGAAGTGTTGCGGACTCCCACTGGCAGTCCCGTAGCAAGTTTAATTGGGTCAACTGCGAGCGGTGTGAATGGGCAAGCCGGGGACATTAATATCGACACGAAGCGGTTGATTATCTCTGAAGGAGGCGGAATTAGTTTATCTAGCGGAGCAGTTGTGGGCAACCAACCCTTGAATACAACTGGGGGGCGCGGAGGTAATTTGACAGTTAGGGCCACTGAGTCAGTAACAGTCGAGGGTTTTTCTGGAGTTTTGGCAAACGGGAGTCGGAATCCCAGTTTCATCTGCGCTGATGCCAATACTGCTAATCGGGGAGGGAGTATCAACATTTCTACACCTGTACTGACTCTCCGGGATGGAGGAGTTATTAGCACTGCATCTTTAGGCAAAGGAGAAGCAGGAAGTATCACAATTGATGCGGGTCGTGTAGAAGTTATTGGGAATGGGGGTCAAGGTGAATTTAACAGTCAAATTCAGACTTCGGTTGGGATTGCGTCTGACATTATAGATCCTAATGCTACGGCTAACGGAGGTTCGTTGAATCTAAATGTCGGGGAACTGATTCTTCGCAATGAAGGAACACTCAATCTGCAAGCTTTGGGCTCTGGACGGGCTGGTAACATTAACGTCAAAGCAGATTCAATTTCTCTTGACAACCAAAGCAGCATTGACGGTAGGACGGCATCCGGCCCCGGAGCAAATATTAACCTTGAAGCACGAGATATCCAGTTGCGCCGAGGGAGCAGAATTACAACTGATGCCAGTATTTCTGATGGTGGCAATATCAACATTAAAAGCGATATTCTGGTCGCCCTCCCGCAAGAAAACAGCGACATCACAGCCAATGCGCGATCGGCTCAAGGTGGTCGCGTTAATATTAATGTCCCCAATGTTTTTGGGTTTACATCAGTGACTCGCGAACAGGTGCGAGCGAGTTTGGGATTAACAGATGCTGAATTTGCAGCGTTGCAAGTAAGTCCGACTTCTTTAGTCCCTACCAGCGATATTGCGGCGATTTCCCAAAGTAGCGGCCCGGCTTTGCAAGGTAGTGTTACATTTAGTTCTTCAGGGGTGAATCCTGCTCAAGGTTTAGTGGAACTGCCACAAAATGTGGTGAATCCGGCTGCGTTAATTGCTGCAAATCCCTGCATCCAAGGGGCCGAAAGCGAGTTTACAGCTACTGGGAAAGGAGGAGTGCCACCAAGTCCTAATGAAGCCCTAAGCAGCGCTGCATCGCCGTTTTCTTGGGTGGAAGAGGCAAGAAGTTCGGCAACGGGCAATGTACGGGATTTAACCAATGTAACCGATAGAGGGAAGAAGGAAGAAGGGGAAATCCCCGATCGGGAAGTTGTTCCGGCGCAAGGTTGGGTGGTGAATGCGAAAGGAGAAGTTACGCTTGTTGGATACAATGCGGGTAATGCTGCTGACGATCGCAATCCTCGACCGATTTCTGTTTGTGTACCCCGTTAAAATTAGTTTTTTTAACCGCAGATGTAGGCGGATTAACGGGGATTAACGAAGATAAAGGATAAGATGTATTTGGGTTAATTAGTATGTGTGTCTGCGGTTGTAATTTTATTTTCTAAATATGAAGTTTACCCGATCGCTCCGGCAAGTAATTCTGTTATTTGTGATTTCCTGTCTGCTAGCAGTTGCGATTCCTCCCGGAATTGCTCAGGTTAATCCACCACAAGCGGTGCAGCTTGTCCGACAAGCTCGAACTCTGTACCGAGAGGAACGTTTTTCGGAAGCTGTACCGCTGTTGCAGCAAGCGGCGGCGCAGTTTGAGACAAAAGGCGAAAATCTCGATCGCGCCACAGCTTTGAGCAATTTAGCTGCAACCTACGGGCAGTTGGCACTTTGGGAAGAAGCAGAAAAAGCTGTAAATTCGAGTTTGTCGGCTGTGCGAACACAACCCAAAACTTCGGAACAGCAGCGGATTTTGGCTGAAACTCTCAACATTCAAGGACAGTTGCAACTCGAACGCGGGCAGACTCAAGGTGCGATCGATATTTGGACACAAGCTGCTAAAATTTTCGAGCAGATTGATAGTAAAAATCAACTTTTTCAAGTTCAAATTAATCAAAGTCGGGCTTGGGAAATTCTCGGACTTTACCCCAGAGCTTGCAAAATGCTGTTAGCTTCTTTCAAGCTGGAAAACCAAACTTGCGAAGTTTCGACAGCGGGTTTGGAAACTTTGAAAAATCAGCCTGTTTCTCTCGAACAAGTCCGGGCGATTCATGCTTTAGGGCGAGTGCTGCGGGTTTTGGGACAACTGGAACGTTCCGAGGATTTGCTGTCAGCGGGACTAGAAGCAGCCCAAAAATTAGGTACCCGGCCAGAGGAGGCTGCAATTTATCTCAATTTGGGCAATACGGTACGGGCTAAAAGCAATAAACCGGGTTTGACACCCAAACAGCGGGCTGATTTTGAACGCTTGGCCCTTGAATATTATGCTCGATCGACCGAGACGATGCCGGAGCGATCTCTTTTACAAATTCAGGCGAAGTTAAACCAATTGAGTTTGTTGGTCGATCGCAAAAATTGGTCTGAAGCAGAGGTTTTGTGGCGTTCTATCGAACCTCAAGCCGCTCAATTTGGGTCGAACCGCGCCGGACTTTACGCTCAAATTAATCTAGCGCAAAGCTTGATGAAATTAGCTCAGTCGCCTGCGGAAACTTTGAGTTTAAGCGATATTGACAAAATGCTCGATCGCTCTGTCGAACCAGCAAAGAGTTTGGGCGACCAACGCATACAAGCTTATATTCTGGCAGCTAAAGGCAAACTATCGGAAATCCAAAATCAGTATCAGAAAGCGGAAAATCTTACAATTCAGGCTTTGAGTTTAGCACCGGGGTTTCAATCTCCCGATATTGCTTACCAATTGTTTTGGCAACTGGGACGGATTCGGAAAGGTCAGGGGAATACAGAAGGGGCGATCGATCAATATACCCAAGCTGTCAATATATTGTCTTCTCTGCGGGGCGATTTGGTGACAGTCAATCCCGAAGTGCAATTTTCGTTTCGGGAAAGTGCCGAACCGGTTTATCGGGAATTAGTCGGGCTGCTTTTGCAAGAGGAATCTCCAAGTCAAGCTAAATTGAAACTGGCGCGCCAAACGGTGGAATCTTTGCAGTTGGCGGAATTGGACAACTTTTTTCGGGATGCTTGCGCTGATGCTAAACCAAAGTCGATCGAGGAAATCGATCCGACAGCCGCGGTGATTTATCCAATTATTTTGAGCGATCGTTTGGAGGTAATTTTGTCAATTCCCGGCAAACCCCTGCGCCGCTACACTACTGTGAAGTCTCAAGCCGAGTTGGAAACTGCCTTCAGACGAGCCAAAAATGTCATCAGGCCTGCTGCTTTCCCCCGCGACAGGAGGCAACCCGTCGAACAGGTTTATGACTGGTTAATCCGCCCTGCAGAAGCGGATTTGACCGCCGCCGGGATTAAAACCCTGGTATTTGTACTCGACGGTTACTTGCGCAATCTGCCGATGGCGGTGCTGCACGACGGTGAAAAGTTTTTGGTAGAAAAATACAGTATTGCTTTGGCGCCGGGATTGCAATTGCTGGCACCGAAACCCTTGAACAAAGTCAAGTTAAGAGTGCTCACCGCTGCCCTTTCGGAAGCCCGTCAAGGCTTCTCGGCTTTGCCGGGGGTGAAGGAGGAAGTTGAACAAATTGCAGCCGAGATGCCGGCGAGTTCGCTGCTGAATGAAGATTTTGTCAGCGGGCGGTTGCACGATCGAATTAAAGCTGTGTCTTACCCGATCGTCCATTTGGCAACTCACGGTCAGTTTAGCTCGAATGCGGCGGATACTTTTATTGTGACTTGGGATCAGAAAGTGAATGTTAAGGAGTTCGATCGACTGCTGCGAGCCCGCACTGGGGAGAAACAACAGCCGATCGAACTTTTGGTTTTGAGTGCTTGCGAAACTGCTTCGGGCGATAACCGCGCGGCTTTGGGTTTGGCCGGGGCCGCAATTCGATCGGGTGCCCGCAGCACCGCCGCCACTCTTTGGCAAGTCAACGACGAATCTACAGCTATCTTTATGACTGAGTTTTACCGGCAGCTTGCTTCTTCTAAAACCAGCAAAGCTGAAGCCCTCCGCAACGCTCAATTAACGCTGCTGAAAAACAAACAGTATCAGAATCCGTATTTCTGGGCACCTTTCGTGCTAGTGGGGAATTGGCAGTAATTTATTTGAAGGCAGAGGAAAGAAGGCAGAAGGATTTAGGGCGTTGCTGAATACAGGTATGAATTCAAGATTTCCCAATTGCTATAAGCCCGCTTGAGGGTGAGTTTTGTAACTTCAAGGGAAAAGTTGATTCATACCGTGAATCAGCAACGCCTAATTCATTACCTCAAGTTTGGTGATGTCCCTGTACCCGCGCGCTTCATCCCTTAATTCAGCAACGCCTAAAAGATCTCATATCAATTCCGGTGCAGCCGGAATTGATATCAAATGGGTTCTATGAATGGGTACAGATTTTATACTCAACAGTTGCATCTTTTGTTGAGTAAGAGTTTTAGGACTGTTAATACATTTTGGAGTTTAGACTAAGCAGGTCAAAAAGTGCGCTCGCCCAAAGACCGGCAAACGTCCATACTCCAACGGCAACGGT
>NZ_JAUBPO010000051.1:0-55810 GCF_036700785.1 Microcoleus sp. S28C3
AATTAATAATTAAATGGAGTCGCAAAATCAAAAATAAGGGTAATGCTTGTATCACAGTTTAAATGTGCAACAGCTTAGTATAGCTAACCACAATACGGTTCGGCAAACAGCCAGAGCAATGAAACCCTTTATTTCGCCGGAGTTACTGGCTTTGAGTCGCCCAACTTTTGCTGCAAAAACTCCCGCGCCACTTGTCGTGATTCCTGCTGTTCCCCGTCAACTTGATAGTTTAGTTTCCGCATATCTTCCTCGGAGATTTTGCCGCCCAATTCTGCGAGAACTTGACGCAATTCTGGGTATTTTTCCAAAATTTGCGATCGCACAACCGGAACTGCTTCGTAGGGCGGGAAATATTTCTTGTCATCTTTGAGAACTACTAAACCTAAACTTTGAATCAAACCGTCCGTCGTATTACCAGCAATCACATCTACTTCTTTTCGTTGCAGCGCTTGATAAAGCAATCCTAACAGCAATTCCTTCGGTTGTTCTCGAAATTTAATCCCGTAAGTTTTAGCCAATCCGGGCAATCCATCTTCTCTCTCGTTAAATTCTGGCCCGAAACCAGCCCGGAGGTTAGGTGAAGCTTTCCCAAGTTGCGAGAGAGTTTGTAAATTGAGTTTTTTGGCATCGTCTCTCCGCAAAATTATCGCAAAACTGTTATTAAATCCCAGCGGTTCCGTCCATTCTGCTTTAAACTGTTTGGGATATTCTTGTTTGAGGTAATCGAGGACTTTTTTGGGGTCAGAAATCGGTTTTTGTTTCAGTATGTTGGCGTAAGCAGTACCCGTGTATTCGACGTACAAGTCGATTTTACCTGCGGTTAGGGATTGATGGCAAAGCGAACCTCCGAGATTCTGTTCTTGTTTTACTTTGATATCTGTTTTAGCTTCGATGTGCTGTGCTAAAATTTCTGCGAGAATGGCTTGTTCGGTAAAGTCTTTCGAGCAGATGACAACTTGCTTTTGGGGCTTAGAGGTACATCCTGCTACTGCAAACAAACAAAGCAGCCAGCAGGAATAGAAAAAAAAATCGTTCTTAGATATTTTCATCAGCCAACTCCGTTGTCAGTTCCACAATTATTAGCTTCTAATTTATAGCATTTATCAATGATTTGTAAAGGTAAGAAGCCGGACTTCTTCAAGAAGTCGCGGCTCTAACACCGATCGCACTTTACCCAAGTTCCGTTTTCCTGTTGTAACATTTATTGATAGACATGGAGGACTAAATATGGTAATCAGAGTCAGCGATATTATCCAGCAGCAGCGGCAATTTTTTGCAACTGGGAAAACTAAGGATGTGGATTTTCGGATCGAACAACTCAAGAATCTCAAAAGTGCGATCGCTTCCAATCAATCACGAATTGTGGATGCTGTCAAGGCTGATTTGAACAGGCCGGAGTACGAGGCTTACTTTGAAATTGCTACGATCGCAGAAGTTAATTATGCCATCAAAAACGTTAAATCCTGGGCCAAGCCGAAAAAAGTGCCTACTTCGATCGACCAATTCCCCGCATCGGCCCGCATTTACCCAGAACCTTTGGGCGTTGTTTTAATCATCGGGCCTTGGAATTACCCATTTCAGCTAATGATATCACCCTTGGTCGGGGCGATCGCCGCCGGCAACTGCGCCATCCTCAAACCTTCAGAAATCGCCTCGCACACGTCGGCAGTTGTCGCCGACATGATTACCAAAACCTTCGATCCCGCCTACGTAGCCGCCGTCGAAGGAGGAGTCGAAATCAGCCAACAATTATTAGCCGAAAAATTCGACCACATCTTCTTTACAGGCGGCACAAAAATCGGTAGAATAGTGATGGAAGCCGCCGCCAAACACCTGACACCTGTGACATTAGAATTGGGCGGCAAAACTCCTTGCATTGTAGACTCAGATATTCAAGTTGAATACACTGCTAAACGCATTGCGTGGGGCAAATTCATCAATGCCGGTCAAACTTGTATCGCCCCAGATTACCTGTTAGTTGATAAAAAAGTTAAACCCGATTTGATGCAGGCAATTAAAACAGCAATTCACGGATTTTACGGCGACGATCCGCAGAAAAGTCCCGACTATTCCCGAATTATCAATCAGCATCATTTAGGACGTTTGGCAGAGTTTATCAAAGACGGAGAAGTTGTCGTCGGCGGTCAAACAAACCCCGAAGATAAATATATTGCACCGACGGTTCTGGACAAGGTTTCCTGGGATGCGCCTGTGATGAAGGATGAGATTTTCGGGCCGATTTTGCCAGTTTTGGAGTATGATGATTTCGGGGAGGCGATCGCCCAAATCAACGCCCGTCCCAAACCCCTAGCTTTGTATTTGTTCTCGAAGGATAAAGAGAAACAAGAGCGAGTTTTGCGGGAAACTTCTTCGGGGGGAGTTTGTCTCAACGACACGGTTATGCAAATCGGAGTAACAAGTTTACCTTTTGGCGGAGTTGGCGACAGCGGCATCGGCACCTATCACGGCAAAGCAAGTTTTGACACTTTTTCGCATCAAAAAAGCGTGCTGCAAAAGTCATTTTTACTTGACTTAAAATGGCGGTACGCTCCCTATCTAGGTAAGTTGGATTTGATTAAGAAAGTTATCGGTTGATATTGCCTAAGCACCAGCTTCCCCCTCACCCCCGAGGGCTGTTTCATTCTCCCGAAGTCCGGCAGGGGTTTCAACCCCTGCCGGACTCAATGTTTGACGTGTTTGTTGTTAGCAAAGATCGCCTCATTCAATCCGATGTCCCTGTTCTAATCGGTGCTGTGCCATTCTCGATCGATTCTCTCCAAATCCTTGGCGGCTCCCAATTGTTGAAAAATTTGATGTGCTGTATCGTAATGTTGTTGAGCAACTTCTGTGTTGCCGCGCTTTCGCTCAAGGCGTGCTAAATCGTAGTTAACTGCGGCAATATACCAAGTCATCCCCTGTTTTTGCATTTTTCCTAAAGCTTCTGTTAACAGTTGTTCTGCTGTATCTAGATTGCCTCTACGGAGTTCATTGTCTCCCAGACAGCCGATCGACTTTGCCAGATGGAGATCAGATCCCACCGCAAGACTTACATGACCAGGGTAGAAGGTTAAAACACACTGTTACGACATTACGCAAGCCCGACTGCATCGCCAGACACTTTGTTATTCATGCGTCAGAGGAAATGCTGAGACACTCGATCGGATTGTTGCTACACTACCTCAAGTTCTGGGATTTGCCGATTCCTCAATGATTCATGACATCATTCAGCAACGCCAAATTGGCATTGCTGAAAAGTAATGATTTTCTTACGTAGGAATTTGCTTTTGAAATAGCTAAATCATTACCAAATCAGCAATGCCTTGCATGGAATGATGCCGACTGCGGTTAGGATGCTTTAGCTTGGCGCTGTACTTCGTATAAAGAAAAATGCAACGCCGTTAAAGCTAGCGAAACCCACCCGAAATGTACAGCGTTTCCCCAGTAATCAATCCTGAATCGGAGGATGCGAAGAAAACGACAGCGGGTGCGATGTCCTGCGGCTGTGCGATGCGACCAAGCGGGGTTAGGGCTTCAGTCTGTTTGTGGACTTCGCTCTCAATAATTCCGGCTGTGTGAGTGCCCTCCGTTTCCACCAGGCCAGGATTGACGGCATTGACGCGGATCTGGCGTGAACCTAGCTCTTTGGCGAGGGACTTCGTGATGGCATCGACAGCGGCTTTGGTGGCGTTATAGACGGCGTACTTCGCAGGCGCGAGGGTACTGAAGATCGAACTGACATTAATGATGCTGCCGCCCGCAGATCCAAATTGCTTTACTGCTTGTTGTGAGGTGAGGATTAATCCCAGCACATTGACATTGAACTGGTTGTGGAAGTGTTCTTCGGTGATGTCTTCCAGTAGGGAAACTTCATAAATGCCGGCATTATTGACCAAGATATCTAGCTTGCCGAATGCTTGCTGTGTCTCTGAAAAAAGATGTTCAATCTCTGCCTTTTTAGCAACATTTGCCTGGACTGCGATCGCCTTACCGCCTGCGCTGGTAATTTCATCAACCACGCGATCGGCCCCTTCTTTGCTTGATGAATAGTTAACGACAACTGCTGCACCTTCGGCTGCTAGATGTTTGGCGATCGCGGCACCAATACCTTTAGACGCACCTGTGACGACTGCGATTTTTCCTTCTAGTTTTTTCATGGTTATTAAGTGTTGTGGTTGTTGAGTTTGACCAAGCTAAGTAGTTGGACAGAATTAATTACACAAAATAGAATCTGAAATTCTCTTCCTGTGAGCCTTGCAAAATTATATCCGTGTAAATATTTCTGTCCGGCGTTGCTGAATGATGCCATGAATCATTGAGGAATCGGCAAATCCCAGAACTTGAGGTAGTGTAGCAACAATCCGATCGAGTGTCTCAGCATTTCCTCTGACGCATGAATAACAAAGTGTCTGGCGATGCAGTCGGGCTTGCGTAATGTCGTAACAGTGTGTTTTAACCTTCTACCCTGGTCATGTAAGTCTTGCGGTGGGATCTGATCTCCATCTGGCATAAATCCTGGATAGACTGACGGGCCGTCCGCGACATAAAAATAACAATTCCATGTTGTTATAAGCTCCCACAAGGGGGCAAAGTCTTCGCACGCTCGGTCGCCCAAAACCCACCCTAAGATTCCTGGCTTAAAGTGGTCTACTGCTGTCGGCAACCAGATTTTTTTTTGACCTTACAAAAATTTCTAGTTCATCCAACTCCCCCACTTCTGGAGTGGTCTCTGGGTCTAACGGCGAACGGTAGGCGCTCTCCTACTTGTCTGACAATTAATGACGGTGGTGTGATGGACTCCTGTGACGCGCTCAATACCTCGAAATCCCATGCCGTTGACATATATTTTCTTTCATTGCGCTTTAATTTCATCTGAGTATCCTTTGGAGATTGTGTAAACATCAATAAACTGACGATGACAATCGACACAAATATGATCAGTGCTTCCCTCTCATCTTGCCATTTTTACGGATATGGCTGGAGCCACATTCAGGACATTTCATTAGATTTAACCTCAATTCATATCACTATTATGCAACGCCGCCAAAGATTGCTGGTAGAGTCTCTCTGCTTCATCCCACTTGCCATGACATCGCTCGATATCCCCCAACGGTCCCCAAGAATATGTCATGCCTTCGCGATCGCCCAATTCTGTTTTAATTTCCAAACATTGTCGGTAGAGTTTCTCAGCTTCATCCCATTTGCCACGACGTTCTTCTATATATCCCAACATCCCTAATGAAGTAGCAATACCACTCAGATTATCTTCTTCTTGTGATATTGATAACGCATATTTAAAAAATTTTTCTGCTAAATCCAAATTTCCAAAATTTAGATGAATTGCACCTATAATTTTTCAACAAAAGGAACGCTCGCGCTCGTCAACATGAGGTAATATTTTTTCGTACAACTCTTGGAGTAAAGTCCAATATCCCCATCTTTTGAGATAGTAATTCAAACTATACTTGATTGACAAATATGCTTTCCTGTAATTGCCCAACTGAAACGCAAAATGTTGAGATTCTATAACATCTTGTAAATCTTCTAAAGTTTGAGGATTATTCATAATTTTACCAGTCTGGCTACCCGTGGATAAGTCTTATTCAATTGACAAAAAAGTATCGCTGTAGTAAAATCGCTACTCAAATGCGATTTTGAGTACCTCAAGTGAAAAAAATCTTATCATTTCTGACCGTCCAGCGATCGCCTCTGCCTCCTTTGCTGGTTTCGTTCCATCCAGCTACTTGCTGCGACTAGAAACTTTAAAACTGGGAATGCTTCTGCTAACAAATAGTTCAAATACAAGGATTGCTCATCTTTTGTATGAACGATTTTCATCACAATGTCTACTTAACTCTTAACGGACTGTAGCTCTGTTCTAAGTCATTCAGATTAGAAAATGTTTATAATATCTTTTAGCATCTGAGCGCGAACAAGCCATTTATGGAACCTTTAGCAAAAGAACGCTGTGCCGCCTGCCGCCCAAACTCTCCCCGCGTCACAGCTTACGAAATTGTCCAACTCAAACCTCACATTCCCGACTGGAATTTCATCGAAAAAAATGGCATTCCCCAAATAGAACGCACCTACAAATTCCCGGATTTCAAAAGTGCGATCGCCTTTACAAACAGCGTCGGCGAAGCAGCAGAAATCGAAGGCCATCACCCCGCACTGTTAACCGAGTGGGGAAAAGTTACCGTTACTTGGTGGACTCACGCGATTTCTGGACTGCATCGCAATGATTTTATTATGGCGGCGAAAACCGATGCGATCGCCAATCGATTCCCAACATAAAATCCGACTTATAGCCCGATCGTAGTCTAAGAAAGCACCGCCCTGGGCACTGGGGAATGCGGTTGATTGGCATTATTCAACAACTCCAGATTCAGTCGGTAGCCGACATTCCGTACAGTTTGAATCAGGCTCGGCTGTCGCGGGTCGATTTCGATTTTTTTACGCAGAGAGAGTACGTGAGTGTCGATCGTCCGGGGGTTATCAATAGCATCGGGCCAGGCCCGCCGCAGCAAATCCGAGCGCGACAGCGGCACTCCTCCAGCTTGAGCCAGCACGTACAGCAAGCTAAATTCCTGGGGAGTCAGCTCGATATGTTCCTCGTACAACCTCACTCGGCGCTGCACCAAATCAATTTTCAGCAGCCCGCACTCCAGCGTCGCCGGCGGTATCATCGTGCGGTTGCGGCGCATCAGAGCCTCCACTCTGGCCATAAACTCTTGCATCCCAAAGGGTTTAGTCAGGTAATCGTCTGCCCCCGCCTTCAAACCTTCAACAATATCCGATTCCGAATTCCGCGCCGACAGCATCAAAATCAGCGACTGCTGCTGCTGTTGCAGCCAGCGGCAAAATTCCAAACCGTCCCCATCAGGCAATTGGGCATCCAGAATGACTAGGGTTGGCTGGCGGCTGAAAAATATTTCCCTAGCGTGACTGATATCCGCTGACTGGTGCACCCAGTGACCCACTTGCTGTAGATGCCAGCCCAAGAGCGATCGCAGGTGCGGATTCCCTTCAACAATTGAAATACTTGCAGATTCCACAGAGGCGAGCTTCCCTTATCACTAATGGCTACCAGGTTAACAGAGCTTTTGTCAAGGTTTTGTAACCAGCGCTACTCAAGCATTAGCTCCGTTTAAAGCGGAGAACAAACCGAGGGGATGAATTTAAAAAATTTGGTCAATTTGGGCTCGTCAGTCCGCAGAAAGGTTAAATCATTCTGGCGATGAGCTTACAATGAAAATAAGACAGTGTAAAGCAGATCGATCTTATGCCCCAACCGCCTGCTACAACCGAACCCCCCGGCCCAGCCGCCACCCATAGGAGGTTGACAAATCGCGCAACTGAAACTAAAATTCCTCCAACCGTTCGCTCGGTAGCCGGAAGACTCACCCACTTTGACCGCAAAATTCAGCAACATCCCGACTCAATTAAACGCACGGCGGATTATCTAGGTGCGCGCAAAAAAGTCGAGCCACTGCATTGCAGCGAGTGAAATTTTTTATGGAGGGTAGCCTGTTGAGCAGGGTAAAAACTTTTATTTAGAAATAGCCTCAAGCTGAGCCAATCAGCATCAATCGAGGCCGTTCCTAAATCCCGCCGTCATTATACAAACCACAAAGGATTTCAACCTCACACCATGCTACAAGACACCCAAACAATCAGGCACTACCAAAAACTCACCGACGCCCTCGTCGAAATGTGGAATAGAGGTTATCGCTTTGATGACCTGCGGCTTTACTTAGATGGCTATTTAGCAGCCCTGCGGCATTCCAACGGTCTGGAACCCTATCTGATTCACAGACTAGAGGAAGAAGCAGCGCGTTACATTCACGACCCATCCAATTTTGCAATGCCACAGACACAAACTGAATCAGACTACTATTAATACCAAATTCGGTTTAATAAACCCGCTGATTATTGGGTAATTGGTAATAGCTTTTTTGATACCCACAGCTATTACCAGAATGATTGAAGGGCTCAGAAAATCCAGTTTTGGTATAAAAGTTCAGTCAGGAAGTTGCAAGCTGTAGTTTCAAAATTGATGTTTAGTAGGGCGGGCCGTGTCCGCCCTACTGTTGTTAAAGTTAGAAATTTGGGAAAATTTTGAGTTCCGAACTAAGATTTTTTTCAGTCTTTCACCCCAAAATTAAAACTCAAAACTCAAAACTCACAACTTTCTACTTTCCCTTCCTTGTATTTAAGAAGCCAAAGCGACTTCTACAACTTCTTGCAATTCGCCCTTTTGATACATCTCGATCATAATATCCGAGCCGCCAATAAACTCCCCGTTGATATAGACTTGGGGAATTGTCGGCCATTGGGAATACTCTTTAACGCCTTGACGAATTTCCTGGTCTGCCAAAACATCAACAGTTTCGTAAGGCACTCCCAAAGTATTGAGAATTTGCACCACAGTATTAGAAAAACCGCACTGGGGCATTAACTTATTGCCCTTCATAAACACCATGATTTTGTTTTGCTTAACCAACTCGTCAATTCTTTCATGTGCTGCTGTAGTCATGGTAGCTCCTAATATTGTTTGAAAATTTTTCAACGTTGACTGACGCAGAAACCGGGTTTTTTACGAAAATCTTTCGTTACAGCCATAGATTCCGGTTAAAAAACCCGGTTTCTTTGGTTTTCGTGCGTAAGTGCAGCAGTTGTCTCGCAAGCAACTCTTGACACCAGCACCAACTTGTGATACCCAATTGCTACTCAACAATTAAGCAACTTGACTTTTCGCTTCCCATTCTGCGGGAGTTAAGGTTTCCAAGCCCAAAGCGTGGATGGCTTCACTAGCCATTGCCTGTTTGAGAGCGCCGTAGACGAGTTGGTGCTGCTGTACTCGGCTTTTTCCTTCAAAGGCTGCAGAGACTACTCTCGCCTGATAGTGGTCGCCGCCGCCGGTCAAATCGTCAACTTGTATTTTAGCGTCGGGCAACCCTGCCTTAATCATTTCTGCTACTTGAGACGGTGTAACCATAGGTTTCTCTGATAAACGGCTGTAATTTAGATTTTAGGGGAACTATTTGGTCGATGAGCTCGGTTGACTGCTGGCAGGCCGGGGAAAGGGCGAATCCACAAAACCCAATTCCAGTAACTGCTGGTAAGCTTTCTTGCCCAAGTCGCGAGTTGGCTGCTGCGATCGAATAATCTGAATCAGCAGAGGCACAGCCAGTTCGGGCTTATTTTGCGCCCGGTGTACCAACGCCAGGCGGTAGGTAGCTTCGTCGCGCATTTGGGCTGTTTCTACAGCTTTGGTGCGGTGGCTTTCGGCCAAGCGGATGTCAATTCCGGCAAAACTGCTCCCCAGTTGTTGGTAGAAGTTGGATAGTTGATTGAAAATTTGGCGGGATTCTTGGAGTTTTTGAGTAGCGAGTGCGTAATTCTGATCGGAAATAGCACTGCTGGCTTCTGTCATCAAACGCTGACCTCCCTGGACACTCAGCAGGCTGCTGTCTTGCGTTAGAGGGCGGAGATTGTTGGGGTCTGTGGGGTCGTCGGCGGGTTCGACTTGCGGTTGGTTCTCTGGCGCAGAAGGTTGTTGTGCTTGGACTTGGAGCGGTTGCAACAGGGTAAAAGCTGCGATCGCCCCGATCGTAATCCGGGCAGTGGAGCGAAGCCAGCAAACAGTTCCAGAGTATACCATGAAATTACTTTGCGCCTGTGCGCTTTAAAAAAATATTTAGCTTGAGCCGATCTTACCATTGGCGATCGCAACCGGCTAAGTGTAAACCAAATTTTTTGAAATGTCAAAGGGTTCGATCGATTTTGGATTTTAGATTTTGGATTTTAGATTTTGGATTTTAGATTTTGCATGGAACAAGGAAATCGCGGGGGATGGGACAGATCCCGGCAATCTAGTCCTGGACGCAGAAATCGGTTTTTTTTACCTAAATACTGCCTTTGAGGCATTAAAAATGGTGGAAAACCCGGTTTCTTTGGTTTTGATGGGTAAGTTCCGATCTAATTCAACAATCGAACGAACCATGAATCTCGCCATTGGAAGAACAGCTTACGGTCAACTGCTGGCGAAATCGCTGCCTAAGCCCATCCTGAATCAAGAAAATTATGAGTTCGCCCTCGCAGAAGTCGAATCCCTAATGTCCCAGGAAGAATTAACTCTAGAAGAAGAAACTTTACTGAGTCTCTGGGCGCTGTTAATCGAAGAATACGAAGCCAAATATTACCCATTTCCAGAAGCGAATCCCCAGGATATTCTATTAGATCTCATCGAAGTTCGCGAACTCAAACAAGCCGATTTAGTGGGCGTGATTGGGTCAAAAGGAGTCGTTTCTGAGGTGGTTAATGGCAAACGGGCGATTAGCAAGGCGCAAGCTAAGGCGCTGGGAGAATTTTTCAACGTTAATCCTGGTGTGTTTATTTGAGGGGACTTGCTGAATCATTGTTAATAAGCCTTTTACAGGCGGGCTAGGAGGAACGGCCCACAATAAAATTCAGTTTTTGTGGAACAGGCATCCTGTCTGTCCTTGAGAATATAGTAAGACTGGATTAAAATTAAACAAAAGCATTTCTGATGGTACAACCCAGCAAACCCACCTCCGAGACTCTCCAAAACTATCAAGGAATTGGAGTCCCCGATGAAAGTCTGGCAGTGATTTTGCAGCGCGGCGGCGATGAATTGCTGCTGTCAAAAGCGGACGATCGCTTTACAGTCCGCCCCTCATCAACAGCATCAGCCTCAAACGATTGGGCTGCAACAACTGGGGCAAAACTCAACCGTCGCGTCGGCCAAAGCAATCTCGAAGAATATCTCGTTGCGCCCGATCGCCTAGAAGCAGCAATGCAAGCAGCCCGCGCCAGCGATGCCGTAGCTTTTGCCAGCCACGTCTATTGCCCCGCGAACAATCCGAGTACATTCTTTTATTTAACCGACCAAATTACCATTCAATTTGGCGAACAAGTAGACGAACAATCGCGAAAGGCGATCGCCAATGCAGCAGCTTTAAAAATAGTCCGGCCAGTAGAAGGAATTCCCAACACATTCGTCTGCGAAGTCACCAAACAAGCAACAGAAAACCCGGTCAAAATTGCCAACCGCCTGACAAGATATCCAGAAGTTTTGATCGCCGAACCCAACATTTTAGTAGAGACGCAGCAGCATTACACGCCCCGCGATCCGCTTTATCCCAAACAGTGGTATCTCAATAACAAAGGCGGCAAGGAACTTGTCGGCGGTGCTCAAATTTATGCCGAACCAGCTTGGGACATGACTCGCGGAGTTCGATCGATCGTAATTGCGATCGCCGACGATTCAGTTGACATCACCCACCCAGATTTTCAAGGCCAAGGCAAAATCGTCTCACCCATCGATTTCAAAGACGGCGACACTTCCCCCATGCCAGTCGCAGACTCAGACAACCACGGCACAAGTTGTGCCGGCGTCGCCGTTGCTGAAGAAAACGGCAAAGGGATTGTCGGCGTCGCCCCCGGCTGCGCCCTGATGCCCATCCGTACCACGGGTTTTCTCGATGACGATTCTGTCGAAAAAATGTTTAATTGGGCGATCGAAAAAGGTGCCGCCGTCATTTCTTGCAGTTGGGGGCCTTCAGCAGTTTACTATCCCCTTTCCCTGCGGCAGAGTGCGGTCATCACCAAAGCAGCAACCCAAGGGCGGGGCGGCAGAGGCTGCGTTATTCTGTTCGCTGCGGGCAATGCCAACCGCCCAGTCAACGGTACTGTTAACGAAAAAGGCTGGCCCAACAACGTCCTGGGCGGTCAAACTAGATGGCTGGCAGGATTTGCCGTTCACCCAGACGTAATTGCCGTCAGCGCTTCCACTTCTCTCAACAAAAAAGCAGCTTACAGCAATTGGGGCACCAGCATCTCGGTTTGCGCCCCCAGCAACAACGCGCCGCCGGGAACTTGGTTGCCAGAAACCGGATTTATCGGCACGCCGCCGGAGGTGACGCAGTATTTGCCCGGTTTGGGGGTGTTTACTGCCGATCGAGTCGGTACTCAAGGCTACGATGGGGGGGACTATACTGATACTTTTGGCGGTACTTCCAGCGCCACTCCAGTAGTCGCTGGGGTTGCAGGGTTGATACTTTCGGCTAACCCCCGTTTGACGGCGCGGGAAGTGCGGGGAATTCTCGAACAAACTGCTGAGAAAATTGTCGATCCCGATCCCGATCCCCAGTTGGGCAATCGCATGGGAAATTACGATCCTAACAACGGCCGCAGCGATTGGTTTGGTTACGGGAAAGTGAATGCTTTTAAAGCTGTGCAAGCTGCGGTGAGAAAGGGTGGCGGCAATCCGAATATTGGGGGTGCGGTGTTCAGCGATATTTCTGGACATTGGGCACAGAAGTTTATTGAAGCTTTGGCTGCGGCGAATATAATTAGCGGTTTTCCTGACGGTTCTTTTAGGCCTGATGACAGTTTAAACCGCGCTCAATATGCGGCGCTGTTGGTGAGTGCGTTTAGTCCGATTCCGAGGGTGCCGGCTACAAATTTTATTGATGTTTCTGCTAGTTTTTGGGCGAGAAGTGCGATCGAACGGGCAAATCGGGGGGGGTTTTTGGCGGGGTTTCCGGGGTTGAAGTTCGGCCCGAATCAGAATTTGACTAAGGCTGAGGCGATCGTGTCTTTGGTTAACGGTTTGGAACTGAAGGGCGGCAATCCTGATTCTTTGAAAGTTTACATCGATCGCTCTCAAATTCCTAATTATGCTTTGAGTGCGATCGCCACAGCAACTGCTTTGAAGATTGTGGTTAATTATCCTTCCCGGGATTGGCTTTCGCCGCAGCGGGATATTACCCGCGCTGAGATTTCGGTTTTGATTTACCAGACTTTGGTGGCGATTAATCGGGCAAAGGCGATCGATTCTCCTTACATTGTGTAGCTAAGAACAGTAAAACTGGTTCGATCGTTCGGACTTCAGTCCTCATAAAATCCGAGGACTGAAGCCGCTATAATTCGCGGCGAGTCAAAACACTTTGTGCGTAAGTCCTAACGAAGCGATCGCTTTTTTGATGATAGCTTTACATATCGAGTTACTTTCCCGGAAATCCAGGGTTTCAGACTGCGAATTAAAAACTGTCCGGACTATTGCAATAAGATGAGTTACATCTGCAGAATATGAGCCAAAACTGCGCGTAGTGAATCAGAGAGATTGGGAAAGCCGATTGTCAAGGTGAATGAATTTTTGTAAAGGTTTGGGCAAATCGCGAACATTACTGTGGAACAGACCTATATAATAACCAAATTACCCGTCAAGCCAAGACTTTCGATCGAAATCATTAATTAATAGACTCTTTTCACTCATTTTGAAAATAGGCAAAACTTTTGCGTTCGGATACTCAAGATGCCTCTTTTGACTGAACCTACCTTGTAAAAAGGAAAAACTAAAATGCCAAAAAGATCGTTGGAACTCTTCGGCGATGGTCGCGTATACGAAATCAAAGACGACCTAGCTATTAAAGTCACGGAGACTAATGGGCA
This sequence comes from Microcoleus sp. S28C3, assembly GCF_036700785.1. Classification (NCBI taxonomy): domain Bacteria; kingdom Bacillati; phylum Cyanobacteriota; class Cyanophyceae; order Oscillatoriales; family Microcoleaceae; genus Microcoleus; species Microcoleus sp. S28C3. Next base: position 13,477 of record NZ_JAUBPO010000051.1, read on the forward strand.
AGTAAAAGCATTAATTGATGCTTTAAGCTTCAGTGTGGCTAAAACATATCATATTCATCCTCCAGACGAACAACCTCCTGATGTGGTAGAAGCAAGAGGTTCAAAGCATATCAATCAAGAAGGTTTCAAGCTTCTCACTACCTTTGAAGGATGTGAACTCACTGCTTATGATGATGGCGGTGGAGTTTGGACAATTGGTTACGGACACACGGGCGATGATGTTTATCCAGAACTGACTATTAGCCAAACGCAAGCAGAAGAATTGCTGAGGGAAGATTTAGAAAAGTTTGAATCCTATGTTGAGGATGCCGTTGAAGTTGAGATCGATGACAACCAGTTTTCTGCACTGGTTTGCTTCTGTTTCAACGTGGGCCCAGGAACAGAAGGTTTTGGAGGTTCAACTCTTCTGAAGCTATTGAACAACGGAGATTATCAAGGAGCAGCCAATCAGTTTCCTGTGTGGAATAAAGTCAATGGTGAACCCTGGCCAGGGCTGACACGCAGGCGCTTGGCCGAGGAAGCTCTGTTTTTAGGAATGCCTGAAGTTCGGGTTCTCACACTTACCGAGCCAATAATGCAAGGTGAGGATGTGCGTCAAGTGCAAGAAGCGCTGATCGCGGCAGGAATAAATGTTTCAGCAGATGGCGTTTTTGGTAAAGACACCGATCGTGCTGTGCGACAGTTTCAACAGCAAAAAGGGCTAACGGCGGATGGTGTTGTCGGTGTCCAAACACGCAAAGAATTAGGACTATAAAATCGATTGTGTAACCAATTACACTGACACAATCAAGTAATTTTCACAAGCTCTGTGGAGGTAAGGTGCGGTGTGCATCGCCTACGGATAGAGTTTATGAATCCAGGACTGACCCAATTCAAATTGATTGGATAAAACCATGACTAACTCAAGCGACATTCTATTTAATCAACCTGTAATTATCGAAGCCTGTGAAGAATTTGTCCAACGGGATATGTTGGAAGTTAGAGGCAGTTTCCCGGGATTGCTCCAAGATGCCCCCATGTCTTCGACTGCGGTGGTCAATGGCTTATCCCAACAGTTGATTTATCAACTACAACGGATGATGCCAGATGCCTTTGTCAGTTTTGATGAGCTTAATGTAGACTTGCTGGATGCAGCTTTTCCCTACGTACAAACCCCGGCAAAAGAGGCACTTCAGAGAGCCATTCAAGATCGAGGTCAAACGATGCAGGTGAACTCTGCTTACCGCACGATCGCCCAGCAAATGTTATTGTATAACGATCGCTTCAACAACTCTAATCCTGTAGCGCCACCAGGCACCAGCAATCACCAAACAGGGCTAGCGATCGACATTGAAGATGCCAGAGGCTGGGAATCTTATTTGATGCAATATGGCTGGCAGCCATTACCGGGCGATCCGCCTCACTTCGACTACATAAGCGACGGGACGATCGATCTTCGCAGTAACTCAATACTCGCATTTCAGCAGCTTTGGAATCAGAACAACCCGGATGCAAAGATTAGCGAGGATGGCGGCTTTGGCCCCCAAACCGAGGATGCACTTAATCGATCGCCTGCTCAAGGGTTTGCTAAAGCGCCGTGGGATGACAAGCCCAGAACGTTGCGCTTGGCGATGCCCAGAATGGAAGGCTCAGATGTAATCAAGCTTCAGGAAGGCTTGAAAAAGGCTGGCGTTGTAGTTGGGGTTGATGGTGAATTTGGGCCGGCAACAGATACAGCCGTCAAGGAATTTCAGCAGAAAAAAGGTTTGAAGCCCGACGGAATTGTCGCTCTCAAAACCCGCGAACAAATGGCTTGAGGTGCTAGCGCGATCGAGTTCACCAAACCTGGAACAGAACTTCCACCGAAGGCGGAGGAAGTTCGGTTTATAGCTCAGCTTGTGGGTTGGGGCAGGTTTTGCTTCCAATTGTCACAAATTGCAGTAGCGCTATAATTGGCAATCTTTTTGATAATCAACGTAGCGAGGAGAGTAGCAATAGCAGGAGCAAGTCCCAGTCCAGAGATTAGAACAGGAGTTAACATCCCAGCAGCTTTAGTGTAATTCTGGCCGATCGCTTCATCCAGGATTTTCTGAGTCTGTGGATCGTTTCCGAGGGGTTTGCACATCAGCTCGTAAACTAAGGGGTTTACGCGATCGAACAGGCGCTGGCCAGCTTCTAGGAGCCTGGGATCGATCGATGCTCTAGCGGCAACATTCACATCAATAGAATCCAGGGAAGCTGAGTCTATCCCTCTGGTTCCAAGTCCAGCCACCTCATCCTCTATGGCTTGAGCGCGATCGCCAATTTGTGCTGCTAGCTGATCCTCATCAAGTTCCCACAAACTTTCTACAATAACTTCAATTTCTGCCATGATTACTTGTCTCCCTACTATGGTTAACTAGAATATTGCTGATTATCCTTTACCTGCGAAGCTGATGAGTAAAAACCCGTCAATATAATAGCTTAACGAATGCCTAGCTACACATCGGCAATCTTAACCATTCTTTAAAAAAGTGCGATCGTCCCATCAAACTGCTGCTAAGTATGTAACATTTAAATCGCCAAAAAGTTACTATCGAACCGGAAATAAAGCAAACACAGTTAAACTTGTTGAAGAGCTCAAGCAAATCAATCCCACTGGTTATGATAGCTTCACATTCTGTGACTGTGTAAACTTACTTAACGCACATCAAAGATTTTATTGCCAGCTTGGTATACTAAGACTGAATCGTATAGAAATACAAAGACTTTTATCAGTTTAAGTAAAAGAACTCTCCTTAAGCAAACAGAAGTAAAAGCTCCAGAAAACCCGAGCAATTCCCGAGTTCATGACTAACAATAACTCAGTCAAAACAATTTTAATTTTGGCAGCCAATCCCACCAATACCGTTCCCCTGCGATTGGAGCAAGAAGTACGGGAAATTGAGGAAGGATTGCGGCGGGCAAATAAGCGAGAACAGTATAAATTAGAACAAAAATGGGCCGTGCGTTCCCGTGACTTTTACCGAGCAATTTTAGATTATCAACCCAACATTGTTCACTTTTGCGGACATGGTGCTGGAGCAGATGGAATTGTCCTAGAAGACGATACCGGAAAAATGGCGCTGGTGCAGACAAACGCCCTAGCTAGTATGTTTAAATTGTTTGCCCAGAAAGGTGTAGATTGCGTAATTCTCAATGCTTGTTATTCCGAAGTACAGGCCGAGGCAATTAGCCAATATGTTAATTATGTCATTGGCATGAATCGAGCCGTGGGAGATAAAGCAGCCCTTGCCTTTGCTGTAGGGTTTTATGATGCGATCGCTGCTGGATATACGTTAGAAGAAGCCTACGACTTAGGTTGCTCGCAGATGATGAGCTTCCGAGAGCAGGAAACTCCTGTTTTCAAGAAAAAGAATTTAATTGATTCTCCGAGTGCTCAGGGTGTAGTTGCTGTTGAAGATGTGATTCCGCCCAATCCTTACCAAGGATTATCTGCCTTTGGGGAAGAAGATACCGACTTCTTTTTCGGACAGGAAAATTTTGTCAGTAATTTAGTAGAAGTAACGCACAAACAACCGTTGGTAGCAGTAGTTGGGCCAAGTGGCAGCGGTAAATCTTCTGTGGTGTATGCGGGATTAATTCCCCAATTGCGAAAAGAAGGAAACTGGTTAATTGAATCTTTCCGTCCGGGAAAAGAACCGTTTGTGCAGTTAGCTTTTGCCTTGGTGCGGCAATTAGAACCCGAAGCAGGTGAAACTCAACAACTGCGGGAAACAATGGGGTTAGCCGGTGATTTGCGAAACGGTAGAATCACTTTGCAGCAACTCGTGTGTCGCATTTTAGAGCGCAACCCAGGTAAACGGTTGTTGTTAGTTGCAGACCAATTTGAGGAACTCTACACTTTTTCTCAGCTAAAAAAAGAACAGGAACATTTCGCTGATGGTTTACTAACGGCTATTGCACAAGAAAATATTACATTAGTTTTGGCTTTACGGGCTGACTTTTACGGTTATGCCCTTTCTTATCGTCCGTTGCGGGATGCGTTCCAGGAGTATACACCACAGTTACTCAGTTCTATGAAAGGGGAGGAATTACAGGCAGCAATTGAATTACCTGCCAAAAAGCTGGAAGTAGAATTTGAGGCACAATTAACCCAACGCATTCTTGATGATGTCGAGGAAGAACCGGGAAATTTGCCATTATTAGAATTTGCGGTAACTCGGTTATGGGAAAAGCAAATAAACCGAGAATTAACTCACCAAGCTTATGAAGAAATTGGCGGGGTGAAAAAAGCCATTGCCAATCATGCCGAACAGGTTTATCAAAAACTGAGTGAAACCGAGAAAAAACAGGCACAGCGAATATTTGTGCAATTAGTGCGTCCGGGGGAAGGAACGGAGGATACCAGGCGCGTTGCTAGCCGTGCGGCAGTGGGGGAAGATAACTGGAATTTGGTCAGTTATTTAGCTGGATATCAAGCGCGTTTGGTAGTGACGGGACGGCAAGAACAGGAAGATACCGTAGAATTGGTGCATGAAACCCTAATTCGGCAATGGGGAACTCTCCGCGAGTGGATAAATGCTAACCGTCAGTTTCGGACTTGGCAAGAACGGCTGAAGGTGGCGTTACGCGAGTGGAAAAATGATAACCATGACTCTTGGGCAATGTTGCGCGGTGTGTCGTTGACTGTAGCGGAAGATTGGTTGCGTCAACGTGCCGATGAAATGACGCAGGAGGAGCGAGATTTTATTCAGGTTAGTGTTAAAGAACGGGATAGAGAAAGACAAAAGGATCAACGCAGGCGGCGACTGACAATTATTGGGCTAAGTGGCTTTTCGGCGATCGCGTTGGGTTTAGCAGGACTAGCTGGTGTTGGCTGGTGGCGTGCTGCTATTAATCAGATTTATTCTCTGGCTCAATATTCTGATGGGCTGTTAAATTTCGATGGGTCAAAAGCTCTCAAAACCAGTTTAAAAGCCGTTTTACAAATGCGACGTACACCTTGGGTAGATGCTGATACCCGCACCTATGTAGAGCTGTCATTATTAAATACTGTTGCCAATGTAGCAGCACCAAATACTTTGGGAAGCCATACAGGCAAGGTTAATGCTGTCAGTTTCAGCCCCAATGGCAAGTTGCTAGCTACTGCCAGTGATGACAGGACAGTGAGACTTTGGGATGCCTCCACCGGCAAGCAAATTCAAATCCTCACTGGACATACAGACGTGGTTAATGCGGTCAGTTTCAGCCCCAATAGCAAGCTGCTAGCTACTGCCAGTAATGACAAGACAGTGAAAGTGTGGGATACTTCCACCGGCAAGCAACTTAAAACCCTCAGCAGACATAGAGACTCGGTTTATCTTGTCAGTTTCAGCCCCAATGGCAAGCTGCTGGCTGCTGGCAGTAATGACAACACCGTGAAACTGTGGGATACCTCCACCGGCAAGCAAATTCAAACCATCAGGGCGCATAAAAACGGAGTTAACGATCTCAGTTTCAGCCCCAATAGCAAGTTGCTGGCTACTGCCGGTGGTGACAAAACTGTGAAACTATGGGATACCTTTACTGGCAAGCAAATTAAAACTCTCAGCGGTCATACAGACTGGGTTTGGAAGGTCAGTTTCAGCCCCGATGGCAAGCGCCTGGCTACTGGCAGTGATGACAACACCGTGAAACTGTGGGATACCTCCACCGGCAAGCAAATTCAAACCCTCAGCGGACATACAGGCTCGGTTGGTCTTGTCAGTTTCAGCCCCAATGGCAAGTTGCTGGCTACTGGCAGTAGTGACAAGACAGTGAAATTGTGGGATACCTCCACCGGTAAAGAAATTAAAACTCTCAGCGGTCATACAGACGCGGTTATAGATTTCAGTTTTAGCCCCAATGGCAAGTTGCTAGCCACTGGCAGTAATGAGAAGACAGTGAAACTGTGGGATACCTCTACCGGCAAACAAATTAAAACCCTCAGCGGGCATACAGACTCGGTTAGGGGTGTCAGTTTTAGCCCCGATGGCAAGTTGCTGGCGACTCGCAGCGATGACAACACAGTGAAATTGTGGGATATCACCGGCAAACAAATTAAAACCCTCAGCGGGCATAAAGACAAAGTATGGAATGTCAGTTTTAGTCCCAATAGCAAGTTGCTGGTTACTGGCAGCGATGACAACACCGTGAGACTGTGGGATACCTCCACCAACAAACAAATTAAAACCCTCAGCGGACATACAGGCGAGGTTAATGCTGTCAGTTTCAGCCCCAATGGCAAGCTGCTGGCGACTGCCAGTGATGACAAGACTGTGAAACTTTGGGATGTCTCCACCGGCAAGCAAATTCACACCCTCAGCGGACATACAAGTGTGGTTAATGCTGTCAGTTTTAGTCCCAATGATAAGTTGCTAGTCACTGGCAGTGATGACAAGACAGTGAAACTTTGGGATAGCTCCACTGGCAAACAAATTAAAACTCTCAGCGGACATACAGACTTGTTTAGGGGTGTCAGTTTTAGCCCCGATGGCAAGCTGCTGGCAACTCGCAGTAATGACAAGACAGTGAAACTGTGGGATACCTCCACTGGTAAAGAAACTAAAACCCTCAGCGGCCATACAGACTTGGTTAAGGATGTCAGTTTTAGCCCCGATGGCAAGCTGCTGGCTGCTAACAGTAGTGACAAGACAGTGAAACTGTGGGATACCTCCACCGGCAAAGAAATTAAAACCCTCAGCGGGCATACAAGCTCGCTCTATGCTGTCAGTTTCAGCCCCGATGGCAAGCTGCTGGCTACTAGCAGTTGGGATAAGACAGTGAAACTGTGGGATACCTCCACTGGCAAAGAAATTAAAACCCTCAGCGGTCATACAAACGGAGTTCTGGGTGTCAGTTTCAGCCCTGATGGCAAGCTGCTGGCGACTGGCAGTTTTGACAAGACAGTGAAACTGTGGGATATCTCCACTGGCAAGGAAATTAAAACCCTCAGCGGGCATGGAGGCACGGTTTTGCGGGTCAGTTTCAGCCCTGATGGCAAGCTGCTGGTCACTGGCGGTCTGGACCGTAAAGTGAAACTGTGGCAGTTAGATTTTAATTATTCACTCAAGGAAGGATGCAATTTCACAGACAATTACCTCATACCTAATCCTTATGACGCAGATGCCCTGGAAATCAAACAAGATTTATGCAAAAAGCTTTGACAATTTTAGATTGAAAACTGCATAAAAAACTTCTACTACACTCTCATATAAAAATCAAACCTTTCCCAAACCCCTTACCCACCAACAACCATGACAAACCAAACCCCCAACTTCTACGCCCTCCTCATCGGCATCAATTTCTACTTCCCCCATCGCTTACCAGAAGGTAACTACTACAAAAACTTGCGGGGATGTGTGCGAGATATTAACAACGTCGAAACCTATTTAAAAGACACCTTCAACCTCACACCCGACCAAATTATTAAACTCACTGCGACTGCTTCCGAGAATCCCAACCAACCCCAAGAACCCCCGGAACTCCTACCAACTTATGAAAATATCGTCGCCAAATTCAAAGAACTAACCGCCAAAGCCCAACCTCAAGACCGAGTATATATTCACTACTCCGGTCACGGCGGACGGGCGAAAACAATTTATGAGGATATCAAAGGTTTTGGTACTTTAGATGAAGCCTTAGTTCCCACTGATATCGGTCAACCAAACTCACGCTATTTGCGCGACTTGGAATTTGCCAAACTCCTGGAAGGAATGGTGGAAAAAGAGTTAGTTGTAACGCTGGTACTCGATAGCTGTCATTCCGGTGGCGCAACTAGAGAAATGGAAACAGAGGACTGGAGTGTACGCGGTGGCGGTTTTATTGACACCACTTCCCGACCTACAGATAGTTTAGTTGCACCGCTTCAGGAACTAGCACAAAATTGGCAAGCTTCAACAGAAAATAGTCGCAATATTACCGTCGTCAATGGTTTGTTACCAGAACCGAAAGGTTATACCTTAATAGCAGCTTGCCGAGATAATGAATTGGCTATTGAAAAGATTTTTGAAGGGACGGAACGCAACGGCGCTTTAACTTATTTTTTATTAAAAGCTTTGCGAGAATACCGGGGGACAGAGATTCCTGTTAAAGACTTGTACGATCGCATTTCTAATCTAGTTCACAATGACTTTCCACGACAAACACCGATGTTGATTGGCGAGACAAATCGCACTTTTTTGGGCGGTCAATCTGTCTCCTTCACTCCTGGCGCATCCCTTCTGCGTAGTGTACCTGTTACGCGCACTACCCGCACCGTGCCAGTGATGAAGGTAGATGTTCCTAAAAACCGAGTCCAATTGCAAATGGGTGAAGCTAGCGTCCTTAAAAAAGGGGCAGAATTCGATATTTTTCGATTCGGGACGTGGAATTTTGAGGACAGCGAACAGCGAATTGCTACGATTAAAGTTGTAGAAGTGGGAGCATCGGACTGTTGGGCCGAAGTAACGGGGTTACACAACGAATTTACAACCAGAGAACTCACTCCTAAATTAATAGAAGGAATAATTGAAATAGGTTCACCGGCTGTCTATTTGAGTCCAGGGTTGAAACAAATTCGGAAAGTTCGGGTTATTCTGCCTGACCCGTTACCGCAAATTTCTGGTGTAAATGTGGAAATGCTCCCAGATATCCTCAAAGCAAAAAAAGAGCAAGTTGAAGGTCATCGCTGGATAGAATTCTGTTCGGAAGCAGAGAAAGATGAGAAGGTGGATTATTTTGTTTCCCTGAATTCAAAAGGGGAATATTGGATTTTGGATGCGAATAAAGAACCTATCAAAAATCTTCTGTTTCCGATCAAAGTCGATGAACCTGAAGCTACCAAAAAGCTAATCGATCGCTTAATCCACGTTGCCAGATATGAGACTATTTTGGCTCTGGATAATGAGGATGCTTTTGCTTCGTTAAATGGCAAACTTAAGGTGGAATTGATTAAATCAGTAAAACGCGAACAGGTAGTTTTGAATGCTGATGGTAATGTTCCTGTATTGGAAGTAGGCGAACGGGTGGTCTTGCGAATTCACAATGAATCCAATCGCACTTTAAATATTTCTGCGTTGATACTTCAGGCGGATTTGAGTATTGTCAAATCCTATCCTAAAGGTGCGCCTTATGAAGTTGTAGATCGTGGACAATCCAGAGAAACTCGCTTAGACATGGTATTACCAGAAAATTATCAGGAAGGGGTAGATGTCATTAAAGTATTTGCGACTGTGGATGCAACAAATTTTGAGTTATTAGAGTTGCCACCCTTAGACCAACCTCGTCCAGGAATTGGTGATAAAAATCCTACTACCGCGTTGGGAGAATTATTGTCAGCAGTGGTGGATGAAGATAACCCGCAGCGCAATATTAGGGTGGTGACTGATGCGAGTGAGGAATGGACGACGGAAAAGGTGGAAGTGGTGGTGAAAAAAATGTAGTGCGCGCATTTTGCTGGCTGTTTTTGCCTAGTCCTTTTTGATTGACTTTTGGTTGAGGTAATCAGAACACATCTGTTTATCCTCTGCTGTCACTTTCGGGTTGTTTTTGAGATAATCACTTATTGACTCGCAGCCTAATGCCATCAGTTTATCGAAATCCCAAGACCTTGAAGTCCACAGTTTGATGGTGTTGTCATAGCTACCAGAAGCCAAAGTTTTGCCATCTGGACTAAAGGCTACGCTATAGACCCAATTGCGATGCCCGATGAGCATGGCGATCGCTTTTCGGGTTTGTACGTCCCACAGTTTGATGGTACCGTCAGCGCTAGCAGAAGCCAAAGTCTTGCCATCTGGACTAAAGGCGACGCTATAAACCCAATCGCTATGCCCGGTGAGGGTAGCGATGAGTTTTTGGGTTTGCGGGTTCCACAGTTTGATGGTACCGTCATCGCTAGCAGAAGCCAAAATCTTGCCATCTGGACTAAAGGCGACGCTATTGACCTCTTTGCGATGCCCGGTGAGGGTAGCGATCGCTTTTTGGGTTTGCAGGTTCCACAGTTGGATGGTGTTGTCAGCGCTAGCAGAAGCCAAACTCTTGCCATCTGGACTAAAGGCGACGCTATAAACCCCATCGCGATGCCCGGTGAGGGTAGCGATCGCTTTTTGGGTTTGCAGGTTCCACACTTTGATGGTGTTGTCACGGCTAGCAGAAGCCAAAGTCTTGCCATCGGGACTAAAGGCGACGCTAATGACCCAATTGCTATGCCCGGTGAGGGTAGCGATTGCTTTTTGGGTTTGTACGTCCCACAGTTTGATGGTACCGTCAGCGCTAGCAGAAGCCAAAGTTTTGCCATCTGGACTAAAGGCGACGCTATAAACCCCATCGCGATGCCCGGTGAGGGTAGCGCTCAGTTTTTGGGTTTGCAGGTTCCACAGTTGGATGGTTTTGTCATTGCTAGCAGAAGCCAAAGTCTTGCCATCTGGACTAAAGGCGACGCTATTGACCTCTTTGCTATGCCCGGTGAGGGTGGATCTGGTTTGCAGGTTCCACACTTTGATGGTGTTGTCATAGCTAGCAGAAGCCAAACTCTTGCCATCGGGACTAAAGGCGACGCTTCTGACCCAATTGCTATGCCCGGTGAGGGTAGCGATTGCTTTTTGGGTTTGCAGGTTCCACAGTTGGATGGTTTTGTCGGCGCTAGCAGAAGCCAAAGTCTTGCCATCGGGACTAAAGGCGACGCTACTGACCCCATTGCTATGCCCGGTGAGGGTAGCGCTCACTTTTTGGGTTTGCAGGTTCCACAGTTTGATCGTCTTGTCATCGCTAGCAGAAGCCAAAGTCTTGCCATCGGGACTAAAGGCGACGCTACTGACCCAATTGCTATGCCCGGTGAGGGTAGCGATGAGTTTTTGGGTTTGCACGTCCCACAGTTTGATCGTCTTGTCACCGCTAGCAGAAGCCAAAGTCTTGCCATCGGGACTAAAGGCGACGCTTCTGACCCAATTGCGATGCTCAATGAGGGTAGCGCTCAGTTTTTGGGTTTGCAGGTTCCACACTTTGATGGTGTTGTCACGGCTAGCAGAAGCCAAAGTCTTGCCATCGGGACTAAAGGCGACGCTACTGACCGATTCGCTATGCCCGGTGAGGGTAGCGATTGCTTTTTGGGTTTGCAGGTTCCACACTTTGATGGTTTTGTCACGGCTAGCAGAAGCCAAAGTTTTGCCATCGGGACTAAAGGCGACGCTACTGACCGATTCGCTATGGCCGGTGAGGGTAGCGCTCACTTTTTGGGTTTGCAGGTTCCACACTTTGATGGTTTTGTCGGCGCTAGCAGAAGCCAAAGTCTTGCCATCGGGACTAAAGGCGACGCTACTGACCGAACTGCTATGCCCTTCGAAACTATTGCGCTCTTTTACTTCGGAAACTGCTTGTTGCAGCGCACCCATCACTTGTCCTTTGATGTCTTTTGTCGTGTTGGCTGAAGCATCTAGTTTTTTTAATGTTGTTCCGGCTTTCAATGCTTCCAGCAGTGCTTGAAATGTCTGTCCAGAAATAAATGATTGATTGGAAAAAGCACTTTCCTGGATGGTATTTGATAAATTATTAGCTTGAGTGACTTGCTTCCAGGCAAAAATAGTTGCCCCAGTTGAAATTAAGATAGCCGCCACAGCAAAAACAGAGGTTCCAATTGTAATCCATCGTGCCTTTTGCTGTGCCTTGGTTAGTGTCTGAAGCGCTTCAGTCAAAATTTGATTAACTTGTCTCTGAGCTTCTAACTCTCGTTCAAATTCCCGCTCCCGCTGTTGTAATTCCCGACTGGTATTTAAAAACTGATAATCTAAATGGCTCAAACTTTTCCCGGCTGCCCAAGTTTGAGCCTCTTGCAATGCCTGCCCCCGCAATAAACGCGATTTATCCTGGCAATCGGACTCTATCCAAGCGTTAAAATTTTCGCTGTAGGGACGGAGATTAGCTAATTGTTTTTCTATCCAATCAGCATTAAAAACACATTTATAAATTTGGTTATAGACTTTAAGTTTACCAGATTGCTTAACTACCAAACCTGTTAAACGGAGTTCCATTTGTTCGGCACTATCATCAGCCGCAATCTCATTCTCTTGCAAAATTTGCTGATATAGTCCCAGCAACCGACTGGCACGCTGTTCGCTGTGTAAGATGCGATCTCGAATCGTCTTCAAATGCTCTGGTTCATCCTGCTCTTCCCAATTTTGAATCACCTTCTCTCGTACTATATTCGCTACCCAATTGGCATAAGTTTCAATAGGATCTGTATTTAGTAGATTAACTAGAAGTAATTTACAAACTTTCTGCGTTAAAAATGGTTGTCCACCTGTCCAATATAATATGGCTGCTAGCAACGCCTGAGCATTTTCTGCTTGAGTTTCTAACCCAACTGCCAAAGGTTGTGCTTCTGATAATTGAAAACCCATTAACTCAATAGCCCGCCCGATATTAAAGGGAGTGCGAAGGTAATTACTAATTAAATCGGAAGGTGTTGATACTCCAATAAAAGCAAAAGTTAGGCGGTTATATTCTGGTTTGTCTGCACGCTGGTTAAAACAATCGCGAATAAGTGCAAAAAAGTCATCTATATCAAATACTAAAGCCAATACGCTATCAATTTCATCAACAAAAATCACGATATTTTTATCAATAAATTTCAGTAATATCTCTCTAATAAAAGTGCTGAAACGTTGGACAGGGGACAGCAATTCGTTACTTATCCACCATTCGTAAGAATCAAAACGAGCGTACAATTCAAAACTATTTACCAGGGAGTCAATAATTCCAAAATACCACTCTTGAGGAGTAATATCTGACGTGCCAATTGACGTGATATCAACAGCAGCACAGGCAAATCCTTCTTGCTGCAATCTCGCCATTGTCTGCACTCGCAAGCTAGATTTCCCCATCTGTCGCGAGTTGAGGACGTAACAAAACTCTCCCGCCTTTAATCCTTCATAAAAATCTCGGTCAGCTTGTCTCCTAACATAAGTAGGCGCATCAATCGGTAAGCTACCGCCAACTTGATATTCGTAATTTAGATCGGGTTTGTCATTCATTAACGAACTCCCAAAAATTAAATTATTTAAAAAAGTACGTTGTTGCGCTTTAGCGCCAGATTTAGCGCTAAAGCGCAACAACGTACAAATTCAACAACGTACAAATTAATGAACACCCAAGCGGTTTTTAAAATATAGGCGGCAGAGATTGCACAGAGGAATCACATCATTACCTCGCAACTTCACTAAACCCCTACTGCGAAGTTTAAACGCTAGCTCGGCTTCTAATCGTACCGGAACCGAACTAGCAATTACTTGTTTCATTGCTGCTTCCAAATTTGGATCTGCAGTGAGATGAATTAAATGATGACGTAAATGATCGCCGTAAATTCCTTCTTCAGTCGGTGCACTTTGTAAAAATTCCTCTAAGGTTAAACAACCGCGAGCAATTTCATAAAGGGCTTTTCTTAACAGATAAGGATGCCCGTCTACCATTCCAATCAGTTGTTCTATCTGACTGGCAGACCAATTCAGTTGATGTTTTTGTACTAACTCAACAATTTGTTGATGGTTAAATTCTGGTAACTCAATTGATAAACCTACATTAAATGGCGACTGGTTGATGTTGAGGGGAATATAAACTTCTTTGGAATGGGAAATTACTAAACGCAGTTTTTTCCAAGCGGGTTCGTTTTTTGCTTTTTCATGCCACGCCCGCAGTAAACCAAAGAATTCCTGCGCTACTTGGGGATATTGAAAAACTCGATCGACTTCATCCAATCCTAACGTTAATGGTGTAGTAATTGTTGCCAATAGGTAGCGCTGAAAATAGTTGCCGCATTTTTGTTTGCTACCCATCCCTTGTTTCCAATAGTCTGCTACTCGATCTTCTAAATTTAGTTGATTAGTAATATCAACACAAAGCCATTGCAACAACTGATCGAGATTGCTAATAAAATTACCATCTGCTGATTGAAAGTTTAAATAGGCAGTTTGATGTCCCTGTTCTCTTGAATAGTATAAAATGCGCTGTAATAAAGAAGTCTTCCCCATTTTGCGGGGTGATTTCACTCGGATCAAAGCGCCAGGTTTAGCAATAGTTTGGTAGCAGTCTGATTCCAGGGGAGGACGATCGATATATAGGGGTGAATCGAAACTAACAGAACCTTCTGGGTTATCTAAATTGGCGAGAGAAACGGCAGGCGAGACTAGCGCTCGCACATTTGCCACCGCAGAGGACGACTGCTCAAGTATATTGTCAATAGCAGGAGCGATCGCTCGTTCTGCTGTCTCTAAGTCAGCAAAATCTGACTTCTTCTTTAAAACTGGAGTGAGTTCTTCCGGGATACCTGCCATACTGATGCTAACGCAGCCTGACTTATAAGCAAACTCTATAGATTCCCCGGCTGCCAGTGCGTCATAAAATCCTACGGCGAAATTTCTGGCGGCATTATCTCCCACCGCTTGCTTCATACCAATAACATAGGGAATATGACGTGCGATCGCAGCCGCTTGTACGTCCGAATAGCAGGCGTTGAGTACCACGCATTCTACCCGATCCATAAACAGCTCGAACAAACTTGCTAAAGCTTTTGCATTTACCAGTTTAATCTTTCCTGTCTCATCCTCTAGAGCTAAACCCTCCTCTCCCACACCATGACCGGAAAAATGGACAATCTCTGGTTTATAATAAAGTACAGCTCGCTGCATATCTCGTGGCGTTACCGCCCACTGTTGCTCAAGTTGAAATTTTTCACGCTTTTTAGAGCGTTGCAACCCATCGGCAATTTCCTTAACCTCTTCATCTAAACGCAAAACCTTAGAGTTCTTAGGGTTCGCTGCTAAAAACAAGATCGTTTTTTTCTTTCTTGGGGAACTACTCATAAATGGGATTTTGACTATAGGTGATGTACTATTACTCCCTTTCAGTGCCAAGAATATCTAATGAAGAGGAAAAGGCTTTGCTGCTGGCTTTTATAGATATTGGCTCGCGATCGCCCATACAAGATATTATTGTTTTTTCATGCCGATCTACTTACTAGATTAAGTTTACCAGCTCTACGGGAATATACTGTATCATGTCACGTAAATTAACCACAATTATTGTAGCGGCGGGTTCACGCGCGATCGGCAATATCAGCCATAACTCCCGTAAACCCGATTCTAGTGGGAACTTTTATCCTCGAAAATCTCCCAAAGCCTTCAATGCAAACTGTGGCAAAGCCAACATTCTGCGCCACCGCCAAGGTTCTTGATAAAGCCGGTACAGCCATTCTAAATGATTGTCGCAAAACCAAGCCGGCGCGCGCGTTTTTGTTCCCGCCCAAATATCGAAACTGCCGCCTACTCCCACCCAAATCGAATCAGGACAAAGGTGTCGGTGTTCGGCAATCCAAAATTCTTGGCGCGGCACTCCCAAGCCTACAAAAATCAGTTTGGGTTGCATTTTTTTGAGGCTTTCACGGAAGTCTTTTTCTTCATCTGCGGAAAGATAACCGTGTTGAGAAGAAATTGACAATCCGTTAACTTTTTGCTGCCAAGTTTCTGCCGCCGCAGCCGCCACTCCGGGGGAACCTCCAAAGAAAAAGAGTGGTTCTGAATCAGGCAATTTTCCGGCTTCTTGCAGCAGCGATTCTGCTAATTCAATCCCCGGATAGCGCTGCGCCGGTTTGCCGCGCATCCGCAAGTACAGCACCACTCCCGAACCGTCGGGAATCACCAGTTCCGCTTTGCGGATTACATCTGCTAAAGCCTGATTTTGCTCGGCTTGCATCGCCATTTCAGCATTCAGCGTCACGACGTGACTTCCCAACCCTTGATGCAGGCGCTGCATCAGCCAACCTGCATAATCATCTAATATGTGGACTGGTAGTCCCAGCACTGAAAATTGCGGCTGCGATCGATCCATATTTTTTTCTTTGAGATTCCTACACACCTAGTTATTTAAATTAGCTTAGATTGGCGATCGATGCTAGACTACTTTTGGACGCAAAAAACCCGGTTTGTGCCACAAAGATTCTGTTAAGTCATCATTCCGTGGCCCAGAAACCGGGTTTTTTGTACGCGGCGCGCAAGTCCATTAGAGTTAGGCTGCCAAGTGCGATCGAGAATTAGTGTTCAATTTTTTTGACAGAGCCGTCAGCGTACCATTCCATCGGTACTAGCTCAATTTTACCATTAATTTTCACTGTAGAGTAGACAATTTTTACGAAAGGAACGGTATTGTTATTGTTGTTGCGGCTAGACATGGCAATCACCTTTTTGTGTTTGCAAAACTTGAGAAATAATCTGAACTCTGATATATTTAAAAGTCTATTCACCGCAATTCGGCTCGCATCAGGAAAAACAAGGAAAACGAAATGGCGATCGCAACAACTCAGCGGCAAACCAGGTTAGATTATTACTACCAGCAAATCAAAACCGTCATTCTCAAGCGTCAGAACCCAATTACGGGTTTGCTGCCGGCGAGTACCGCCGTTAACGCCCACGGCGACTACACCGATGCTTGGGTGCGCGACAACGTGTACAGCATTCTTGCAGTTTGGGGTTTGGGTTTAGCTTACCGCAAAATTGATGACGATCGCGGCAGAACATTTGAACTAGAACACGGCACAGTCAAACTGATGCGCGGCTTGCTGTTTGCGATGATGCAGCAATCGAGCAAAGTAGAAGATTTTAAAAATACTCAATCGCCGCTAGATGCCCTGCACGCTAAATATAATACTCAAACTGGAAGTATTGTTGTTGGTGATGACAAGTGGGGACATTTACAGTTAGACGCTACATCTATATTCTTATTAATTCTTGCTCAAATGACGGCTTCCGGGCTGCACGTAATTTTTACAATTGATGAAGTCAATTTCGTGCAAAATTTAGTTTACTACATCGGTAGAGCCTACCGCACGCCGGATTACGGAATTTGGGAAAGAGGCCATAAAATCAATCGCGGCAATGCAGAATTGAACGCCAGTTCAGTTGGCATGGCGAAAGCAGCGCTGGAAGCAATAAATGGGTTGGATTTGTTTGGAATTAAAGGTTCTCAAGCATCGGTAATTCACGTTTTGCCAGACGAAATTGCCAGGAGTCGCATAACTTTGGAATCGCTTTTGCCTCGCGAATCTAGTTCAAAAGAAGTAGACGCCGCTTTATTGAGCGTGATTAGTTTTCCGGCTTTTGCTGTGGAAGACCGAGAATTAATAGAACGGACTCGAAATAAGATTATTGACAAATTGCAAGGAAAATACGGCTGCAAGCGGTTTCTGCGGGACGGACACCAAACAGTGTTGGAAGATGCCGATCGCCTGCACTACGAACCCACAGAATTAAGGCAGTTCGATCACATTGAATGCGAGTGGCCGCTATTTTTCACTTATTTATTTTTGGACGGCATATTTCAGGGAAATCAAGCCCAAGTGCAGGAGTACCAGCAGCGTTTGGAATCTCTAGCAGTCGATCGCTCTGGTTTGCCACTGCTACCAGAATTGTACTACGTCCCCGCCGAAAATATAGAAGCAGAAAAGTTAAATCCCAGCAGCCAGCAGCGCTTGCCCAATGAAAATATTCCCCTAGTTTGGGCGCAAAGTTTGTATTTTTTAGGTCAATTGCTAAATGAAGGATTAATCGCAGTTGGCGATATCGACCCCCTGGGAAGGCATCTGTCAGTGGGGCAAAACAGAGAACCTTTAGTGCAAATTGCACTGTTAGCTGAAGACGAAGATTTGCAAGCAGAATTAGCCGCTAACGGCATTGCCGCGCAAACCCCAAAACAGGTAGAACCAATTCAAGTCCGCCAGACTAAAGAATTATCAGCTATTTACACGCAAATTGGACGCAACGACCCATTAGGTTTAACCGGGCGCCCCGTGCGCCGTCTGCGGAGTTTAACAACTTCTCGGGTGTTTAAAATTCGCGAAGAGGCGATCGTATTTCTCCCCTCATTTTTGGACAGACAAGAATTTTACCTAACTCTAGACTACCATTTCCTAGTATCTAAAATCAAAAGCGAAATAGCTCACATTCACCGCCACTGGTATCAGTTGGGACGCCCCACGGTAACGCTGATGCTGACTCACACGATGCTGGAAACCGGTCGGGAAGCGTTGTTAGAATTAATGAAGGAATTCCGGGATGGACACTGTAACAACACGCCAGTTAAACTCGGAAATCTTAAGCAGTTAATGCTGACTGCTGGCACCGAAAGAATTGATTTCATGCACGATTTTGAATTTACCGAATCTCCGGTGACAGGTGCAGTAGAAACGCGCAGCTATCTAACTTACAATCCTGAAAAAACTTGGCCTTTGGGTCACACGCAAGAATTTAAATTAGAGTGCGAAACTAATACTCACTTCTTGCTAACTAGCCTGCGCGATTCAGAAAATTTGTACGAACAAATTGAGTTGCTGCACACCTTAGTTCGCCTCAAAGGATTAAATTTTGATACAGGATTTGGAGGTTCGGAAGAAACAGTACAAGTTGTGGATTTACTTAACGAAGTTTATACAAAAGCTGGAGAAAGTTCGCAATCGAAAATCCAATGGGCCGTCATCCGCCATGCCGCAGGTTTGCTGGACAAGGTTGATATCAGCTTGTCCGATGCGGTGACAGACATTTTGGTGCGGCAAAAACAGATTGCTGTGGGGAAAGCCTACAGCGAAGATTCGATAATTTCGCGGCCGGGTTCTTATATGGAAGTAATGGAAAAAATTCGTGGATTCTGCGGAGAAGACATTCGCGATCGAGTTCTCACCCAAGAAATTCTAATTTACCTCAGCGTCTTAATTAAAGCAGAACCGCACTTATTTAAAGGTCTGCTGACACTGAGAGTTAGCTACTTTATTCTGCTGTTAACAAGCGAATTAGCCCGCGAATTAGGAGTGACCCAGAATGAAGCTTACGAACATTTAATGCAGCTAAGCCCTTTTGAAATCAAAAATCGCCTGCGCCAAGTGTTGACAGAATACGAGGAAATGAATCAAATCCTCAAACAGCAAGAATCTCTGCGTGTCAAACAACCGGAAAAAGATATTGAATGGGTAGTAGCGCCAGTTTCCGAAGAACCGCAAATGCCTGCGGGAGGATGGCGGCGGAAGCGGCAAATGGAAGGTGCAGTCAATCGCGTACCGAAAGATTTTTATCCGAG
Organism: Microcoleus sp. S28C3; assembly: GCF_036700785.1. Classification (NCBI taxonomy): domain Bacteria; kingdom Bacillati; phylum Cyanobacteriota; class Cyanophyceae; order Oscillatoriales; family Microcoleaceae; genus Microcoleus; species Microcoleus sp. S28C3. The sequence continues at coordinate 32,545 of NZ_JAUBPO010000051.1, forward strand.
TGTTTGGGGACTGCTGCGGCACTGCAAAGGCTTGATTATTGGCGACAAGTTAGAGCGCAAAAATCGCTTGGACAGCGACATTATTTTATCGGAAATGACGCCGGGAGAAAAGAATTTTGCGCTACAAATCGAGCATTTGCTGAATAAAATTGGGGCGCCAGAATACCGACAAGTCAATATTGAGGCGCTGATGGAGTTGGCGGCAATTGGCCAGCGCAATCCAGAATTGCAAGTAGAAGAATACATCGTTTTAGATGTATTAGTCGGTCACGCGGTGCGGCTGAATTGGCTGGGTAAACACTTGGAAAGAGCAGATAAATACGACGAAGATAAAGCGACGGCTTGGCAAGCTTTTTACAATACTTCCCCTTACGTTTGTGCGAGTCATGTACTCGATGCTTTCCGATTCTTAACCCATTTTGGATAGATTGAATGCGACTGGTTAGTAAAAGTCTTGATTAACTTGTTTGTAATAAGGACTTCAGTCCTTTATTTGCCAACTCATCACTAAGGACTAAAATCCTTACTACAAACCTATTCCACTTTTCCAACAAGTCGAGTCAATTCAATATAGAAAAAATTATGATGAAGGTTGCTACAATAGCATATAACAACGTTGCGATTCAGTTGTCGGTCGAAGAAGTAGAATTTTTCCTGAAACTTGTTCAGGAAGTGCAACAGGTAATACCAAATAGTTTTACAACAAGAGTGGCTGTATCTCCCAGACAAGCTAGAGGTTTTTTTGAATCTATTCTTCAAGAGATTAAACAGTCTGGTGAAAGCTTGATGACTATTAGCTTTTCGTTTCAGGAAATATTTCTATTACAGCATTTACTTAATGAAGCTTGTCATGGGATAGTCATCAATGATTTTCAAATAAAATTAGGAAAGTCTCAAGAAGAAACAAAAGAACTTTTACATTGCGTGTGTAAGGTGACAAAAGAGATGGAAGGTCTTAAGGAAGCCAGAAGAGCTTCATATATGCCCTCTCCTTCAAATCTACCGAAACTAAAGGAGGCGAAGAAATGTTGCCTTGAGGCTGACGGATACCTGATTACTTTTTATATAAGAAAACTTATGTCTTCTAAAAATGTTGTTAATCTATTTATCGTCTTAAACATTGGCACCACTGAGCTTGTTGCATTTTCCATTAGTTCTGTACCCAAACCAATTGAGGTTGAAGATTTATGCGCTCTTATCAAAACCTGTGAACAATACATTGAGCTTTCTGACCAAGAGTTGGCAGCTTTAGAAAGCCCTTTTCAAATTTTTAATAGTAGCATTTTTCAATTGCATACTTTAGAAACAGATATTACCTCAGACAATGAAAAGTATGCTATTGTGAATTTTATGCTACCTTTAGCTCATTCTAGACATAGCATTGTGAAGCCTTTTATAGGTGTTAAAGGAGCCGTTACTTTCAGAAATATTTGTAGTTTTACCTCATCACTGCGAAAGATATTAACTGAGTAATGCTCAAAAATCCAAGAGTGATATCCCTATTTTGAGTGACAGATTTGTAGTAGCGTTTGGGCGCTACTACAAGCCCCATACTACAAAACTCCTTTAGAACTCGGAATTCGACTGGCGCGCCGCGGATCGATTTCTACCGCCATCCGCAGAGCTCGCGCAAATGCCTTAAACGCTGCTTCCACAATGTGATGAGAATTTCCCCCCTGCAACTGTCGAATGTGCAGTGTCATCTGAGTGTGGTTCACCACCGCTGAAAAAAACTCTCTCACTAATTCGGTATCGTAAGTGCCGATCCGCTGATTGGGAATTTCCAAGCTGTAACTTAAGTGAGGCCGTCCCGAAAAATCTAGCACTACCTCAATTAAAGCTTCATCGAGAGGGGCGATGAAATGTCCGAAGCGAGAAATGCCCGATCGATCCCCGACAGCTTTTGCTAGCGCTTGGCCTAAGGTAATTCCCACATCTTCGTTCGTGTGGTGGTCGTCAATCTCCAAATCCCCGATCGCCTGCACGTCCAAATCGATCAATCCGTGAGAAGCAATCTGGTGCAACATATGGTCTAAAAACGGAATCCCCGTAGAGGCCTTGCAAGTTCCCACACCGTCGAGATTGAGGCTGGCCGTGACATCCGTTTCCAGTGTCGTGCGTTTCACTAAGGCGGCCCTACCTGGTTGAACTGAAGTTGCAGGAGGCACAGAAGGGCGATCGATTATCTCCATAATTCGCAATTGGTCATTCATTAGTTATTGATAATTAGTAATTGAAGATTAGAGCTTGATCGGCGCTGATTCTCAAGTGTTTAGTTAAGAGAATTATGCAAAACTCAAAACTATCGAAAGGGGCGGTTGTTGAATAAAACTTACTTGTTAAAGTAAAAGTTTATTGTCTAAACCCGCCCCTACATAACTCAAAACTCTCGACTACCGTTACATTCCCATGATTTCGTAACCGGCATCAACATACAAAACTTGACCCGTAATCCCGCTAGCGAGATTGCTGCACAGAAAAGCCGCAGCATTTCCCACTTCCTGCTGAGTCACCGTCCGCCGCAGCGGCGCCACTTCCTCAACGTGGTGGATCATGTCCAGAATACCCCCAACTGCTGAGGAAGCAAGAGTCCGAATTGGGCCTGAAGAAATCGCATTTACCCGAATATTTAACGGGCCCAGTTCAGCAGCTAGATAGCGAACATTCATTTCCAAAGCCGCCTTAGCAATTCCCATCACATTATAATTAGGAACTACCCGGACGCCGCCCAAATAAGTCAGCGTCACAATACTGCCGCCCTCGGCCATCAGGGGTTTAGCAGCAGCACAAAGCCGCACCAGCGAGTAAGCGCTAATATCTAAAGCATTGGAGAAACCTTGGCGCGAGGTGTTGGTGAAATCTCCCGAAAGTTCGTCCTTTCCGGCAAAAGCCAGACAGTGGATCAGGATATCTAACTTGCCCCACTTGTCGGCGATGGTTTGAAAAGTGGACTCAATTTCGCTCTCGTCTTGGACATTGCAGGGCACATACAGACTGGGATTGAGCGGTTCCACCAGTTCAGCGACTTTGCGCTCGTGCTTGCCTTTCTCGTCCTTCAAAAAAGTTATGCCGAGATTGGCCCCAGCTTTGTGGAGCTGCTGAGCGATGCCCCAGGCGATCGAGCGATTGTTGGCAATGCCCGTAACAAGAGCATTTTTTCCGGTCAAATCTATCATCTGTATTTCTTCTAGAAGCAACTTGCACCGTTCTCATTGGCTCTATGCGACAACCCCGCCAGTTTAGACACAACTGATTCAGATTTAACTGATTCAGACACAATTGAGGCACAAGTGAGACACAATTGAGACACAATTGATATTAATTTTGCTGTGGAGCTACATGGAGGCGGAATTGAAAAAGTTAAGAGAAGGGCTAGATTTAATCATACAGCGTGTGTTTACCTTAACATTAGATGGAAGTAACAGAATCCCTATATATTGGAGGTTGGGAAGTATATTTACTCAATAAGCTTAATCGGCAAGTTATAAAGTATTGATTAGTACAAAGGATCTAGTCGTGACGCATGATAGACCGCTAGCAGCCGTGTTCCGCCAAATCAGCGGCGGGGCGTTTCCACCCATTGTGGAAACCTTTGAACGGGGCAAGACAATTTTTTTCCCTGGAGACCCGGCTGAGCGCGTCTACGTTCTCATTAGAGGTGCTGTGAAGCTCTCCAGGGTTTACGAAGCAGGGGAAGAAATTACAGTCGCCCTCCTGCGCGAAAATAGCGTATTTGGCGTGCTGTCTCTGATTACGGGACACCGATCGGACAGGTTTTACCACGCGGTAGCCTTTACGCCGGTGGAATTGATCTCGCTGCCGATCGAACAAGTCGAGAAAGCACTCAAGGAAGACCCGGAACTGTCGATGGTGATGCTGCGGGGACTGTCGTCTCGGATTTTGCAAACCGAGATGATGATCGAAACGCTGGCCCACCGAGATATGGGTTCGAGACTCGTCAGCTTTTTGCTGATTCTGTGCCGGGACTTTGGCGTACCCGGTACAGAGGGGATTACGATTGATTTGAAGCTGTCCCACCAGGCCATCGCCGAAGCGATCGGCTCGACACGGGTAACGGTGACTCGTTTGCTGGGGGATCTCAGGCAAGAAACAATGATCTCGATCCACAAGAAAAAGATCACAGTCCACAACCCGGTGGCCTTAAGCCAGCAATTCACTTGATGCCGAGAAAGTATCGGATTTTGGATTTTGGATTTTAGATTCAATCCAAAATCCAAAATCCAAAATCTAAAATCGGAATGACTGCTGGATACATCCTGGTATTTGTAATTTTAGTGTTGGGGGGTGTGATCGCCACTGTCAGCGATCGCCTTGGGACGAAAGTCGGCAAGGCAAGGTTGAGCTTGTTCAAACTTCGCCCCCGCGATACTGCTGTTGTTGTGACAGTAATGGCCGGCAGCATCCTGTCGGCACTGACTCTGGGCATTTTGTTTGCTACTAGCAAACCGCTGCGAACAGGAGTTTTTAGAATAGACGAGATTCAAAAAAGGCTCAACAACGCCCGCAAAGAACTCAACCAAACCACTCAAGAAAAAAATCGAGTTGAAACTGAATTAACTCAAGCCAGAGCCGCTCAAGCGCAAGCTAGAGCCAATTTAGAGCAAATTAATCAATCCCTCCAAGCTGCTAATGCCGAGCAAGCTCGGACGCAAACAAAATTAAACTCGCTGCGGGCCCAGCTTAACAGCGTGCAAGCAGCCAAGTCTAACACTGAACAGCAGTTAAGTCAGGTAGAAGCGGCTAAATCCCAGACAGAAGAACAGCTCAGCAGTGTGGAAGCAGCTAAATCCCGCACCGAAGAACAATTGAAACTGGTTGAAACGGCCCGATCGACTACAAAAGCTCAGCTCGATCGCACTGAGAACCAATTGAAAACTGTTTCTGCTCAAAAAACGACTTTAGGCTCGGAAATCGCCCAACTGCAAGAGGAGCGCCAACAGTTAATCGAGCAGCGAGAGCAGGTAAAAGCTCAAATTGCCCAGCGAGACGCAGAAATTGCCAAGCGAGAGCGAGAAATTGCCCAGCGAGACGCAGAAATTGTCGATCGCAACGAACTAATTGCCCAGCGAGACAAGGAAATTGCCCAGCGGGTGCAAAATCTGGCCGAGCGCGATCGAATAATTGTCGAGCGCGACAAAGTAATTGCCGAGAGGGAAGCACTCTTAGAAACCTTGGCACAGCAACAAGCTCAACTCGAACAGCAACAAACTTTATTGCAGCAGCAAGTGCAAGTTTTGGAACGGGACTTTCAGGCAATCCGCGAGGGTACAGTTGCCATCAGGCGCGGTCAAATTTTAGCTGCTGGCGTCGTTCGCATTATCGAACCCGGTATGGCAAGTGGCGCGATCGATCGACTTTTGCGAGAAGCAAATAAAACCACCGTCGGACTCATGCAGCCGGAAAATAGGAAGGTTAGAGACCAGGTTATTCAAATTACTAAAGCAGAAATCGATCAACTAATTAGTCAGATTAAAGACGGGCAAGACTACGTGGTGCGGATTGTCGCCGGCGCTAATTACCTGCGGCAAGAAAAGGTAATTAAGGTATTTGCAGAAGCAGAAATCAATCGAGTTGTGTTCCGGGCTGGAGATGTGATTGCAGGGGTTGCTGTCGATCCGGTGACTTTGACCGACGAACAGGTGCGGCAGCAGTTGCTGCAATTGATAGAAGCTTGTCAATTTCGCGCTCGCCTGATCGGCGTTGTCGGCGGTAGAGTCCAAGTGGCCGACAATCGGGTTGAAACTTTAGCTAATTTTATCGAGCGATTGCAGCAGTACGAGAAACCGGTGGATGTTCAGGCGATCGCCGCAGATGTCACTTACATTGCCGGCCCGCTTAAAATAGATTTAGTTGCTCGTGAAAACGGAGCCGTTGTTTTCCGCACCGGACAACAGAATCAAGGCCAAGGAGACTTGAAAATTAAAAAATAAATTTGGTAACTGGTAAGTGGTAACTAATAATTGGTAACTGATACCAATTCTGAAAATTAGTGAAACAGATAGATTGTATGCGAGCATCTGTAGGGACACGGCATTGCCGTGTCCGGCGCGGGGAGTAGGACACGGCAATATAGATTGTATGCGAGCATCTGTAGGGACAGGGCAATGCCGTGTCCGGCGCAGGGAGTAGGACACGGCATTGCCGTGTCCCTACGGTTCCCTTTGACTTTTAATAATTGGTATAAGATTGAGGATTGCAGCAATATTTTTTTTAATTGATATGACTATGATTTTAGGTTTCGATCCAGGTAAAGACAAGTGCGGTATCGCCGTCATGAATACAGATAACAATGTTTCCTACCATGAAGTTGTACCCTCCGAGAGTGCAATTTCGACTATTCAATCTCTGTGCGAACAGTTTTCAATTGAGTTGTTGGTGCTCGGAGATCAAACGACTTCTAAAAGTTGGAAACAAAAATTGACGCAGAGTTTGTCGCCTGCGCTCAAAATTGTTCGGGTGGACGAGAGGTACAGCAGTTTGGAAGCCAAGGAACGCTACTGGCAAATGTACCCTCCGACGGGACTCGACCGCTTGATTCCGAAGGGAATGCGGACGCCGCCGAGACCGGTGGACGATATTGTGGCGATCGTCCTGATTGAGAGGTATTTGAATAAAAGTTAGTCAATTTTATAACCGTTACCACTGATTCTCTTTGATTATTAAGGAATCAATATATTTTTGCTGGTATTGAATTTTTCACTAAAATAAAATACACCCTAAATTTAGAGGCTCGATCGTTGAATCACAATTAGTCCTACTTGATAACACCTTCGGTCAAAATTACCTTACCATTCTGGCGGACTTGCAGCCGTTGGGGGTTAATCGAATAGATAATATTGCCGTTAGTCGCTTCATAAGTTCCGTCGTCACCTGTAGTTACTTGCATGACATTGATTTGGCTGCCATTTATTTTGCTGAAGCCTCGGTAAAAAATATCGCCTTCCTGGGTTTTGCAAATGTATATAGAAAAGTTGGGCGTTGCGAAAGATTGCACCATTTCGTCCCTCGGACATCCCTCAACTTGAGCAATTTGCAGCGGTCGATCGTTGCCCAAAGTCTTCGGTGCGATCGCCAGAACCTTCCCAATCGGTTCATTTAGTGCAGTTGCTTGTGCTGAAGCGGTCAAAAAGCCGTGAAGCGAAGCTATCCCGAAGGGAATCGCACTAATGCCAGCCATAACTAGAACTACTCCTTTAATGCCCTTAAATCTATCTTTATCAAACATCTTGTCACTCCTGGTTTTAACTATATAATTACATCTTAAGCGATCTTTCTGGATATTAATAATATTTAATATCAGAAGTGAAAGATGCAGGAACACGGTACACCGTCGGTTTAAGTAAGGTGCGAACTGTGCACCTTACACCAGTGAAAATACACAAGTATGTCAATGCGATCGAAGAAAAGCAATCTCTTGCATTGAGGAGATTTTTAAGATTTTATGACTTGTTCGCGCCGATCTGAGAAACCGGGTTTCTTCATATATTTCTCGTTACTAAACCTTTGATTTTCCTAGAAACCCGGTTTCTCGCCTCCCCTGCGATCGCGAACTGACCGAAAGCATCTAGGATACAAGCCCCCGGATTCATCCGTCCAGAAATAAAAAACCTGTATCCGATAAAGGAGCCCCCGAATTGATCCGTGGGGTCAATGCTTCAATTCTAAAATCTAAAATCTAAAATCTAAAATCTAAAATCTAAAATCGATTGACTCAGTTACACGGTAATGTTGATTTGCGCTTAGCTATTTAGTGAATAAAAAAAAGGGAAACAGAAGATACATTTTTTCTCCATTTCCCATTTTTAAAATAACCGTCGTCCTGACTGCGAACTTGGTAATTAATTAACTGCTGCCAACTGTTTATCTTTGATTTCCACAGGCGCGGTTAATGCCTCTTCCAAATCCGCACAGCCGAGTTTTTCCTCCAAAATAGCCATCACTTCGCGGCCGAAATTATTGGAATTGCGCTGCCAAGCTTCTAAACAAATTTGCCCGAAAAACGAACCCAAAGGCTCGGGATTCCACAGCAACTTGCGCGCTGTCCAAGGCATCAAACTCATGGGATCGTACCCCGGTTGCAGAATATCCTTTTTAAAGGCGTATTCTTCCAAAATTGTGTGCGGCTGCAAGCCGATAAAGAAAATAGCTGGTTCTACTTTATCTGCTCCAAAAATTCGCTCTAATTCTCGGTGATAAGCAATAGTTTGCCGGATGGTTTCAAAGGTTTCATCAATGACGTTAAATGAGTAATTCACGGAAACCACATCGTTGTAACCGGCTGCTTTTAAATCGCGACAATTTTCCAAAACTACTCGCAAGTTGTAGCCCATCCGCATTTTGCGAACCAGTTCCTGGGAACCGCTGGTGATGCCGATTTCAAAGTAATTCATCCCCGTTTTTACCATCAAATCGCACAACTCTGGTGTGAGATTATCCGCACGGATGTAAGCAGCCCAGTGTATGTCAGTCATGCCGGCGGCGATGATTTTTTGCAATAATTCAACTGCATCATTGATGAATTTGCGTGCAGGGATAAATTGAGCGTCGGTAAACCAGAAATTGCGGATACCTCGATCGTACAATTGCCGAATCTCCGCCACCACCTCATCCGCCGGATTGATCCGCACTTGTTTTCCTTCAATCACCGTATAAATGCAGTAACAGCAATTGTGAGGACAGCCGCGCTTGGTTTGGACTCCCACGTAGAAGTCCATATCTTGTAGATAATAAGAAAATTCCGGCCAAATCGTTTCGATGTAGTTGTAATCGCAGGCAGTTTTCTCAATGTTGGCTGGCTTTTCGTGAATTAGCTTCGCGCGCGGCACGGTTTCTCCCACCACATAACACCTTTCCTCGGCCAAATCTTCGCCCTTAATCAACTTCTCCAGCAAAGCTTCGCCTTCCCCCACCGAAACCACTGTTCCCGCCGGCAAACTGCGCCCCAACTGCTCGTAAAACACGCTCACAGCACCGCCACCGACCACTGCACGAGCTTCCGGGCGGTATTTCCGGGCCCGCTTCAATCCCCGCTTAACCAGTCCCAAATTGCGCCAGAGTTCGGTATAGTAAGACACGGCCAAACGCAGTCCTCCGAGTGCTCCCCTGAACTTGATCAGCAGATTTTGGGCGTAGTAAAACTCGAAGGCATTTTGCAGCGGATTGCCGCCCCTGCCGCCCACGGGCGCGTAAATTTGAATGTCCCGCCAAGAGAAAACTAGCAGCGTCGGCTTAAACTCGTCTATGCTGGCATCCAAAGCTTTAGCGAAATCAAGGGGGGGCACCGCACCTAAATCGAAAATGCGCTGTTCGACATCGGGAAACAGCTTGTGTACGTGATCCGAAAGATACACAACTCCGATCGGGAAAATCGGATTGCAAGGGAGGCGAACGTACAGGACTCGGTTTTCTCGGTTTTCCATGATTGCCATATCCTAAAGTGGAACTTTTTCAGCTATGTTAATATTCTTTTAATATAACTTTACAATATGTCTAATTTTCGCAATTTGATATTAAATATTCTTAAATTTTTCTATTCGGCTCAAGGCCCAGCGTGTTGGTGTAGATCGGCGACAGCAGCAAAAAAAAGCTAATTTTTAAGCAAATACAGCGTATATTGACGGAATATCCAACCTGGGGGTCAAAAAAACAATATTTATACCAGTAAATTATAAATTAAAGTTCGATATGTCTCTAATGTGTTAGGGAGTTGGTAGTCGGCTTTACAGTTGGCTGGGATCGCCTAGTGTTAGCCTGAGAAGATAACTAAAACTTTTAGGCAAGGCTCCCTCAGCAGTTATGGCTCAAATTCTTGACCCCCTACCCTCAGACACCGACAGCAAGATTCTGTGCTGCTACGTCAACGCCACCAGTCAGATTCAGATTGCTCGCATCGCCAACATTCCTAACTGGTACTTTGAACGAGTGGTGTTTCCCGGACAGCGCTTAGTGTTTGAAGCGATGCCAGCGGCAGCATTGGAAATTCACACCGGGATGATGGCAAGTGCAATTTTGTCGGATAAAATTCCTTGCGATCGCTTGCAGATTAACGAAGGCCCCTATTCAAAGGTTAATCCTAGCAGATCCCCAGAGGCAGTTCAGGGCGATCGAACAGCAATCGCCGGCCGCCCCAAATCCCGAGAAATCTCAGAACCTTTGACTGTACCGGCGCTAACCGCCGTCGATTAATCGGAGTTGTGAGTTTTGAGTTATAAATTGTCAGTGAATTGATAACTCCGCGCTCAAAATTCCAACTTCAGCAAAGCGGTAAAAACTCAACAGTTAAGAATCAAAGTTTCTGAAATGAATTTTAGATCGAAACTCGCGACTGCAAATATTATCCGGTTTTTCGTATTTCCCTGAGTTTTGTTGGCGGGTCCGACAACTGTGTAAAAATATCATTAAACAGCTTGTCGAATTTCAGCCATGTCAGCACAACCGATCGCCTCTTCCCCATCTTCTGCCCCAGTATTTGAGCCGGCGATATTCCGGCTTTCTCCCCTGATTAGAATCACGCTGTTGAGCTTGTACACGGCCCTGACAATTCCATTGCCGTTTTTGTCGGAAGTAACGAAAGCACCCGTTCCGCCGGCCGCACTCTGGGCGGCAATTGTTGTCGGCGCTGTGGGCCTGTACGGCGCGCTCAGTGAAAGGGTAATTGTCAGCCAAGAAGGGATTGAAGTCACATATCCCAAGTGGTTTCCGCGTTTTTTTCGCAAGGGTTGGTCGCTACCTTGGACTGAGGTAAAAGCTCTCAAACCTCGATCGACCGGTCAAGGAGGTTTAGTTTACTATTTTTTGAGTCATTCGGGTGAAGGTTATTTATTGCCAATGCGAGTGGCTGGGTTTGGTAAATTAGTCGGTTTGGTGGAAGCAAAAACAGGTATTGATACTAGAGATGTCCGCCCTTTGTCTCAGCCTTGGATGTATCTTATTTTACTTTTATTTACGCTGCTGCTGCTGTTGGTAGATGCGTGGACTATTGTTACGGCGATCGGGCTTAAAGGCAATCTGTAATATTATCTCCGGTATAATAACCGTTATAAAGTTGGTAGTGAGGACTTCAGTCCTCATAAAACTTGCTCGGACTGAAGTCCTAACTAAGCTGTACTGCATTTAGTTTTTACCTTTGGGGCGGGCTAGAAAGCCACCCCAAAAGAGCTCCCATAGAAATACAGCATATTCCATGTAGATGTAGATCGCGAGAAACCGGGTTTATGGAACAGAATCAGTAAGGATGCGAGAACTGTAAAGAAACCCCGTGAGAGCGCGGTGTACTTCATAAAGCTGGAATACGCTGTAAAATACCTCTTATTGACTGTTATTAGAAATCAAAGACAGTTTTTCTGATTTTATAAGATCGATTTCTATTGTTTTTGATTCAGCCTCGACTTATTTTTACGTTGCGTCCAAGACTAAAAAGCTAGTTGCGTGTCCGAACTCAAAAATTATTTTTTGTTTGTGGTGAACATTATTGTTGAATTTTGTTTCTAGCGAACTTTTTGGGAAACAATTTGGCTAATCTTATTAAGTTTTTATAAAAAAACTTACCACTAAAAGTAATTGGGATATGATAAACATCATTAATTTTTGGGAAATTCGACTTTCCTAAAACAACATTTCCAGCCAAAACTAATTTTTTATTAGAATTAGTTTTGGTTCACCATGAATCTTCTACATTAAATTCAAGATGTGATTTGAATGTAAATAGTTATTAACGCATTTGATCTCATTGTTGAATAGATAGACTAAAAGCTGACAAATTTAGCGTGAATATCTAGCAATTCCCAGCAAGTATAAGCGTTAAAGTTTAGCTATGAATTCCTCTTAAAGATTTTTAGTGAGAACATAGAGAATGAGTACCAAAAAGTCATTGTTTATACCTCGGCGTCAAGTAATTCGTGGGATTTTATCTACTACAGCGTTTGCAGTCACATCGCGCCTTTGGACTGGATGTAGTCCTGCTAAAGAGGTTCAAGCAAACTCGGCTGGCAAAGATAAGCCAATTGTGATGGGATTTATTTATGTTGGTCCCAAAGATGACTACGGCTACAATCAAGCCCAAGCAGAAGGGAACGCTGGGGTTTCAAAATTAGCCTGGGTAAAAACCGTAGAGGAAGCAAATGTTCCTGAAACTACATCGGTACAAGAAACCATGAGGAACATGATTGAACAGGATGGGGCAACGGTTCTGTTCCCTACGTCCTTCGGGTACTTTGACCCGCATATTCTGAAACTGGCAAAGGATTACCCGGAGGTACAATTCTTCCACTGCGGTGGACTTTATCAGGAAGGTAAGCATCCAAATAACGTTGGCAGCTATTTTGGCTACATTGATGAGGGTGAGTACGTAGCAGGAATTGTTGCCGCCCACGTCTCTAAAACTGGAAAATTAGGATTTATTGCTGCTAAACCCATACCGCAAGTATTACGCAATATCAATAGCTTTACCTTAGGAGCACGCAGTATTAAGCCAGAAGTTACAACTCAGGTGATTTTTACAGGAGATTGGTCTTTGCCTGTTAAAGAAGCTGATGCTGCTAATAGTATGGCTGACCAGGGTGTTGATGTAATTACCTGTCACGTAGATAGCCCCAAAGTAGTGATGGAAACGGCTGAGAAACGAGGCATTTTCTGTACTGGCTACCATGCGAGTCAAGCCCAACTTGCGCCCAAAGGATATTTAACAGGTGCCGAGTGGGACTGGACGAATGTCTATTCTAAGTATGCTGAAATGCTTCAAGCTGGCAAGACGCTAATGAACGGAGGCATTCCCCATTTAGTACGCGGTGGTTTGAAGGATGGTTTTTTGAAGCTGTCGCCCTACGGTAGCACTGTAACGGCGGAAGCGAAAAAGGATGCTGATGCTGCTAAGAGTAAGTTTCTTGATGGCAGCATGGTCATTTATAAGGGGGAAATAAAAGATAATACCGGGAAAGTTGTGATTGCTGAAGGTAAGGATTACAAGCAGCAAGACGCAGAACTAGAAAAGATGAATTGGCTGGCATCAGGCGTCATCGGCAAAGTTACGAGTTAATTAGCTGATGTGCATTCAAAATTGTATAGCGGACGACTTAAACGCTGATTAGCTTAGTAGGGGCGAGCAGGTTTGCCCCTACATACCCCTCCTTTCGCTAAGAAAGTATTTCACGCCTGTCGGCAACTGCTATACAAGCAAGTTTTTAATTCAACACTCATCATTTTCTTAGTAATTCATCTTTTATTCTGATGATGATTAACCGTCAAAACTGGCGTACAACTTTGGAAGCGGTTTGTATCCCGATCGCCGCCATCCTCTTCTCATTGGTATTGTTTGGAATTTTTTGTGCTGCGGCTGGATCTAATCCCTTTGCTGTCTATGCCTCAATCTACAAAGCAGCGTTTGGCAGTTGGCATTCATTCCAAAACACCCTGATCAGGGCTGCACCGTTGATGTTGAGTTCCCTGTGTACGGCTTTGCCTGCCCGTTTGGGGCTGGTGATTATCGGCAACGAAGGCGCTTTAGTAGTTGGGGGTCTGGGGGCTGTAGCCGCTGGACTGGCTTTATCTTCTGCACCGCCGACGTTAGTCCAAATTGCAATGGCGCTGGCAGGAATTGTCTGTGGAGGTCTGTGGATTGGTGCAGTGGGAGCTTTGCGCTATTACCGGGCAGTGAATGAGACAATTAGCAGCTTGTTGTTGAACTATATTGCGATCGCCCTGCTGAATCATTTAGTCGGCGGCGTGATGCGCGACCCCAGCAGTGTCAATAAAATTTCTAGCTACCCAATTCCTGATGTGAGTATGTTAGGGAGTATTCCAGGAACCCGCGTTCACTACGGTCTAATTTATGGGTTAGTTGCTTGTGCGATCGCCTACTTCCTGATCCAGCGCACTACCTTTGGCTTTGCAGCTAGAACAGCAGGAGGTAACATCCGCGCTGCTCGAATTGCCGGACTTCCTGTCGGCAAGTTGACAATGGCAATCTGTTTCTTAGCTGGCTCTTGTGCAGGTTTGGCAGGCATGGTGGAAGTCGCAGCCGTGCACGGTCGAGCTAACGAATCACTTAATGCTAACTATGGCTACAGCGGTATCTTAGTCGCATTCATTGCTCGACACAACCCTCTTGCTGCGACTATTGTGGCAATTCTGCTTGGCGGCATTCTTGCTAGTGGCGGCATCTTGCAACGGGCACATGGACTGCCAGATGCAACGGTTTTAGTGTTCCAAGGGTTGGTCTTTTTGGTAGTTCTGTTTAGCGAATCGCTCTACGGACGTTTGCCATTTTTCAAAGAACGGTCAACCGATAGCCCTCAGCAGCCACCTTCTAGCGAGCAGCCATCAGTAGCCGCTGTCTGAGCAATACGTTAAGCCAAAATCTCAAATCGGAGGAATCCACAATGGCAGCAGAAGTATTAGGTTGGTGGGGAGTACCTTTGGGTATCTTAGCAGGAACTTTGCGGGGTAGCGCTCCGTTTCTGTTCGTCAGTTTGGGCGAATGCCTAACTGAAAAAAGCGGCAAGATTAATTTGGGGTTAGAGGGGACACTGTTAACGGGTGCGATGAGTGCCTATGCTATTTCTTATCTGACTGGCTCTCCTTGGTTAGGTGTTTTAGCTGCTGGTCTAGCTGGCATGGTACTAGGTTTTATCCACGCTTGGCTGTGCATACAACCAAAAGTAAATGACATTGCCGTAGGCATCGCAATGATTATTTTTGGTAGCGGCATTGCGTTCTTTTTTGGCAAACCTTTTATTCAACCAAGTGCCCCCCAATTGCCGAGTTTCCCTCTGGGTGCTTGGAGTCATCTACCTCCGGTGCAATCAGCGCTACAAATTTGTCCCCTATTTTTGTTAGGTGTAGCGATCGCCCCTTTAATGCAGTGGTTCTTTAAATCAACTCGCTGGGGGTTATTTATTCGTGCAGTTGGGGATAGTCCCGATGCTGCCAAAGCAATGGGAATCTCGATTAATAAAGTTCGTATGCTCTGCATTATCGCGGGCAGTTTTTTAGCTGGAATTGGTGGTGCTTATTTATCCCTTTACTATCCCGGTAGTTGGACAGAACGCATCTCTAGCGGTCAAGGACTCATGGCAGTAGCGCTGGTAATTTTCGCCCGTTGGAATCCAGTTCAGTGCTTATACGCCTCGTTGCTATTTGGGGGAGCGCAGGCGATCGGCCCCGCTTTGCAATCAGTAGGGGTGGATTCCTATTACTACTTATTCAATGCTTCGCCCTATATCCTGACGCTGGCGATCATGATTATTACTTGTTCGCCGAAACGAACTTTGACAGGCGCGCCTGGATCTTTAGGAACTAACACGTAAAACAGGAATTTATCGCAAGGAAGATAAACATGGGACGTTTTGTAGAAGCTGAACCATATCCTTATCCTTACAATGGCGATTTGCGCCCAGAAAATACGGTGCTGCTGATAATTGATATGCAAATTGATTTCTGCGGCATTGGTGGATATGTTGATAAGATGGGCTACGACTTGTCACTGACTCGCGCTCCTATTGAACCAATCAAGCAAGTCTTAGAAGTTGCACGGGCGAAGCACTTCCATATTATGCACACCCGCGAAGGACACCGCCCCGACTTAGCAGATTTACCAGAAAACAAGCAGTGGCGATCGCGCCAAATTAACGCCGGGATTGGCGACCCCGGCCCCTGCGGCAGAATTCTAGTTCGAGGTGAAGCAGGGTGGGAAATCATTCCAGAGCTCGCGCCTTTGCCTGGAGAAGCGGTGATTGACAAGCCGGGAAAAGGCTCATTCTATGCCACGGATTTAGATCTGCTACTGAAACGCAAAGGCATTCAAAATATTGTCTTGGCTGGCATTACAACCGATGTCTGCGTGCATACCACAATGCGAGATGCAAACGATCGCGGTTATGAATGTTTGCTCTTATCTGACTGTACAGGCGCAACAGATTATGGCAACCATCTGGCGGCGCTCAAGATGATCCAGATGCAGGGAGGAGTGTTTGGAGCCGTCGCTGATTCAGAAGCATTTATTAAAGCTTTAACTGTTGAAGTGTGAGGCAACAATAAAGTAAATAGTTCCCGCATTGAAAGGAACTCCGTAATCTAATTAAAGAACAAAATCTCATAAATAGCCGATCAACTGAAAACTTTACAAGAGATAAAAACATGACAGAAGTGAAAGACTCTCTAGCCAAAAACTCAGCACTCAATACTCAAAATTATCTAGACACTCAAAACTCAAACTTCACAACTCAAAACTTTCTGCAACCACCAGAACTAGAGGTGGTTAACATGACTAAGCGGTTTAGCACGATGACTGCACTTGATAACTTCTCGATGACGCTAAAACCAGGGACATTTCATGCTTTGCTGGGCGAGAACGGAGCAGGCAAAAGTACCCTTGTTAAATGTGTCATGGGTTTCTATACTCCTACTTCAGGCAAAGTCTTGATTGATGGGCAGGAAACTGCGATCGCAAGTCCTCGCGATGCTCATAAGTACGGCATTGGCATGGTTTACCAGCACTTCACCTCTGTGCCTGCGATGACTGTAGCCGAAAATCTGGTTTTGTCCCGCTTTGATAGCCCCAATTTGATTAACTGGAAAGCCGAGTACGAGCGGTTAAAGGCTTTTATGAAAACTGCTCCTTTTCGAGTTCCTCTAGATACCCCAATCTTTCAATTAGCTGCCGGGGAGAAACAAAAGCTAGAAATTCTTAAACAGATATATCTTCAGAGTCGGATCTTGATTCTGGACGAACCTACTTCGGTGCTTACTCCGCAGGAAGCCGATGAGGTTTTAGGTTTACTGCGCGCAGAAGTTACTGCCGGAAGATTAAGCGTGTTAATTATCAGTCACAAATTCCGGGAAGTGATGGCGTTTTGCGATAGCATCACGGTGCTGCGTAAAGGGAAGTTTGCAGGTCAGGGTTTGGTAAAGGATCTGACTGTCTCGGATATGTCTGAAATGATGATGGGTGAAAGGCGCGAGCCAAAACAAGTTGAAAAGACAGCCCCCCCAACGACTATTCCTGTCCTTGAAGTTAAAGACCTTCATGCCAATAAAGACAACGGTCTGGAGGTATTGACAGGAGTAAACCTCACAGTTCACAGTGGCGAAATTGTTGGGATTGCAGGTATCTCTGGCAACGGTCAGCGGGAACTGGTGGAGGTCTTGGCAGGTCAGCGTTCTGCTACAGGTGGAGATGTGCTGGTCAATGGTGAAGTTTATACAGCAACACGAGCCGAGATGTTTAAACATCAGGTCTTCGCACTACCAGAAGAACCCCTTCATAATGCTTGTGTGCCACACATGAGTGTGGCAGAAAATTTAGCCCTGCGGACGTTTGACCGCCCTCCTCAAGCTAAAGCAAGTATCTTACTCATCCTGAAAGAAATTAGGCAGGCGGCTAAGAGCTTAATTAATACTTTCAAAATTAAAACGCCTTCGCCAGATACCCCTGTAGGCAATCTGTCGGGGGGAAATGTACAGCGCACAGTGCTAGCGCGAGAACTCTCCGCCGAACATATTAAGTTACTAATTGCCGCGAATCCTTGCTTTGGTCTTGATTTTGCTGCTGTGGAGTACATTCACGGTCAGATTATTGAGGCTCGCAACCGAGGAGTAGCTGTGTTGCTGGTGAGCGAAGATTTAGATGAACTGCTGAAATTGTCCGATCGGGTTTTGGTAATCAGTGGCGGGAATTTTACTTATGAAAGTGCGATCGCAGATGCAGATTTTGTTCAGATAGGTAAGAGTATGGCAGGACACTAATCAATTTTGGATTTTGGATTAATTGACGAAGAGGACGCGGCGATGCTCCATAGTTTCTTGCCATTCTCCGCGTCCTTCTGTCTCCGTGTATATTTCATTCGAGCCATACCTATGACTGAACTACTCAACCAAGCTTTGATCCTTAAGGATCTACCTAATATCGCGACGTGGCAGAATAACTTGCCTTGGCAACCATTTCGTGATGGGGTTGAAATCTACCGACTTTATGGTGACAACGAAAGTGGATCGGCTGCTGCTCTACTGCGGTACGAGCCGGGAGCAAGTGTCCCAAGGCATACGCATACTGGTTTTGAACATATTTATGTACTAACTGGATCGCAAACTGACCAGAATGGCGAACACCAAGCCGGAACCTTTGTCATTAACCCCCCTAACAGTAACCACAGTGTTGTCAGCCAAGCTGGCTGCATAGTCCTAGTAATTTGGGAAAAACCTATATCGCTATGGTCTTAATATCTGCCCAACCTTATGATTATGAACTGCCAGTCTCTGGCGGTGTGGCTTTGGTTATCATCGATATGCAGCGAGATTTTTTGGAGCTTGGGGGATTTGGTGAAGCTTTAGGCAATGATGTCAGCCAACTACAGGCAATCGTGCCAACGGTAAAGCAGTTGTTAGAGGCATTTCGCGATCGCCATCTCCCTATTGTTCACACTATTGAAGGCCATCAACCTGACCTTTCTGATTGTCCTCTATCTAAGCAAAAGCGGGGTCAAAGTCAACTTAAAATTGGCGATCGAGGTCCAATGGGACGAATTTTAATTTTGGGTGAACCTGGCAATTCAATTATCTCTGAATTGACACCTATGCCTGATGAAATAGTAATTAATAAACCAGGCAAGGGCGCTTTTTATCACACTAATTTGGAATTAATACTTCGTGAAAAAGCGATTACTCACCTAATTTTTACTGGAGTCACAACTGAGGTTTGCGTTCAAACAACTATGCGCGAGGCTAACGATCGGGGGTTTGAATGTTTACTCGTTGAGGATGCTACAGCCAGCTACTTTCCACAGTTTAAACAGAGTGCGATCGATATGATTCGCGCCCAAGGCGGTATTATTGGTTGGACTGCGAAGGCTGAAGCAGTAATACAAGCTTTGGTGGAAAAATCGCTGGCGGGGTGACAACCCCTCCAGGGCGGCTTGTCACCCCTCCAGATGTGGAACATCTGATCGAACACGCGCAAAAAAGAAAAACCCGGTTTCTTTAAGAAGTCGGGTTTTTACGTATTCTATTGTTTATTTAAACTACTTAACTTCAGCCGATCGCCGAGTGCTAGGCGATTCGTAGCAAATTCCAGAACCTGTATCTGAGACAAAATGACAATCCCAGTAAGAGCGAATAAAGCTCTTCCAAATTGGATCGGTTGACTTGCGATAATAATCGCCCAACACTGGCTTGATGGCTTCCGTTGCTTCCTTCAAGTGATAGTGCGGCATGGTCGAGAAAATGTGGTGGGCTACGTGAGTCCCGATGTCGTGATGGATGGAATTGATGATTCCGTAGTCGCGATCGATCGTAGACAATGCACCTTTCAAGAAAGACCAATCTTTACCGCGATACCAAGGAATATCGGCTTCTGTGTGGTGCAGGAATGTTACCAAATCCAGCCACATCACGAACACTACATAGGGAACCAAGTAGAACTTGAGTAAAAACAGCCAACCAAACTGATAGGTTAGCGCGCCTAAAAAGCCTACCATCAGTACCAAGGATGCGGAACTCGTCAACACATCCCATTTTTCGGAGGGACGGAAAAGCGGGCTACCGGGCATGAAGTGAGAACCTGCGCGATCGCCCGATCCGCGAAACAGATAAATTGGGTAGGCAAATAACATCAAATAGAAGCGTCCCAGCTTTTCGTACCAGCGCATTTGTTCGTAATGGCTCTCCGACACGGGATACCAGCTTTCATCGTTATCTAAGCTGCCTGTATTTGCGTGGTGGGTTCTGTGACTGATCCGCCAACCGTGGAAGGGCACGAGAATTGGAGCGTGGGAGAGGTGTCCGATCAGGTTGTTGAGCCATTTGCTCTTAGAAAATGAACCGTGTCCGCAGTCGTGGCCCACTACAAACAATGCCCAAAACATGGTTCCCTGCATCAACCAAAAGATTGGGTAAAAGAGCCAGGAATCGACGGTGTAGGCGATCGCATACAAACCTGCGATAATTCCAATATCTAAAAAGAAGTAAGCCAGAGATTTCCATGCCGAGGGTTCAAAACAGTGGGCTGGAATGGCTGCCTTGATATCTTGAAGAGTAAAAGGTAACTCTGTTGTACGAGAGGATGAGCCTTGATTGCTCGGGGGATTGAGAACAGTATTTGATTGCACGAAGTTTCCGATTTAAGCTGACTTGAGAAACCGCATTCCGCCTTCTTTGAACAGTCAATCGATTTTAGATTTTAGATTTTAGATTTTAGATTCACTCCACAGATGAATCTGGGGGCTTAAACTAAGATCTAAATTTTTTGGCTCTCCCCGACTCATGTCGGAGGGTTGTATCCCTATGCAGGTGAGGTAACATTCAAACTGCAAGGAGCCATATTTTTACTCTGCAAGGGTTTCTAAAGTTCTTTAGTTCGCATGAATAGCCCGTCCGCGATTCTCAAGCAAGTTGGCTTGCGGAATACTTGTGTGGGAAAAATTAGTGCGATCGACCCTGTTATCTGAAAAAATCTCATGTGCCCGTTGTTGGTGCGAAATGCGATTTCAATCTGAGAGTGGACATCTGGAGGAACTACCTCCAGTCTGCAGGTAGCATACAGCGCTTCGAGCAGAAATTGTGAACGAGAGTGTAGGGAAAGACCCATCGATTTCAGATTGGCGATTTTAGATTGAAGGACAAATCTCAAATCTCAAATCTGCAATCTCCAATCTAAAATCAGAGTGTTGGGTTTCACACAAGTTCTACCCAACCGACTGTTTACTACACTTCACAAATTCTGCAATTATTGCTACAGCTAAGTTAATGTAACATTTCTACACACATTCTGGCAATGACTTACCAGAAAATTTTGAAAATCCATAAATCGCGGAAAGTGACGGGCGATCGCTTTCTCGCTTTTTGATTTTCTAGGTTCCAGCTTTTTCTAATATGAGCTTAGACCGTTTTACCATTTCTGGAACGTCGATCGGATAATCACCAGTGAAACACGCCGAACAAAAACTCATCGGATCTTCGTTAGTCGCCTTCAGCATTCCATCCCAACTCAAGAAAGCCAAAGAATCAACCCCAATTTGGGCGCCGATTTCTGCGACTGACTTAGTAGCAGCAATCAACTGATCTTGATTGTCGGTGTCGATCCCGTAGAAACACGGATGAGTCACCGGCGGCGAGGAAATTCTCATGTGAACTGCGGTCGCGCCAGCATCCCGCAAGGCTTTGACGATTTTGCGGCTGGTAGTGCCGCGCACGATCGAATCGTCGATAATAATTACTCGCTTCCCTTCCAACACATCTTTGAGAGGGTTGAGTTTCATGCGGATTCCTGACTCCCGCATTGTCTGAGTCGGTTGAATAAAAGTGCGCCCGACGTAGCGGTTTTTAATCAATCCTTCGGCGTAAGGAATGCCGGAAGCTTGAGAAAAGCCGATCGCCGCCGGAATTCCAGAATCGGGAACGCCGATAACTATATCAGCCTCAGCCGGAGATTCTGCGGCCAACAAACGCCCGATCCGCAGCCGGTAGCTGTATAAACTTTCACCTTCCATCTGGCTGTCGGGTCGAGCAAAATAGATCATTTCAAAGATACAAAGTTTGCGCTTCTGCTGCTGGCTCCAGTGGAAGGAAGCCATACCTTCTTCTGTAATCCAAACTAATTCTCCCGGTTCTACGTCCCGCAAAAATTCAGCACCGATAATATCCAAGCCGCAAGTTTCCGATGCTAAAACGTACCGTACCGGAGTTGTGGGGAGGATGCCAATTACCAGCGGGCGGACGCCGTGGGGGTCGCGGACTCCCATCACGCCTTTGGGGGTGGCGATCGTCAAACTAAAGGCTCCTTGGCACATACCAAAGGCACTGATCGCTGCTTCCAGCCAGTCTTTGCCCTTGTCTACCTCGGAACCGATCGCCACTGCGATCGCCTCTGAATCCGTCGTGCTGACAAACTCGCACTTCCGAGACAGCAATTCTTCCCGCAATTGTTTTGTATTGACAAGATTCCCGTTATGTGCCAATGCCAGACTTCCCAAACGAGTTTCGACAACCACAGGCTGAGCGTTGACCACGCGGGACGAACCGGTAGTAGAGTAGCGAGTGTGGCCTACGGCTAAGTTACCGGGCAAGTGACCTAAACTCGATTCGTTGAAGACTTGGGAAACCAGTCCCATATCTTTGTGCAGGTAGACTTTTTCACCGTCAAAGGTGGCAATCCCTGCGGATTCCTGACCCCGGTGCTGCAACGCATACAAACCGAAGTACGTCAACTTGGCTACATCTTCACCCGGTGCGTAGATACCAAAAACGCCGCAAGCTTCCTCTGGCTTGTCGGGTTTACTAGAATGCTCGTCAGCCGCGAAGGAATGGTTGGGAATCATAGATGGGTGGGTTCCTAATGGGGAAGGTGGGTTAGGGGGACAGTTTCAGCGGGAAATCTTGTTTGCGAAAGCGTCGCATAACTTAACATTCCCTTAATCTTGCCACGGATCTGTCATTATTTCCAACTCGTGTAGCATTTCAGACAGAAGCGATGCGGCGTTTAATGGCATTGTAGTATCGATCGCCACCAAATCCTATATTAACCTTGATTAACGGCGGGCGAGGGATTTGTCGAGGGATTCGGCCAGGGATCAGGCAATTTTCAAACGAAGTCCCTCTCTAAGAGACTCAAGAGATAGGCGATCGTGCAATGGCAAATAAATTAGAAAATTGCTTCACGGGCTTTTTGAAATATTAGAATTTAAGGGCGATCAATCTTGACTTTTTCAAGAGATTGACATACTATATCATTATGGGAATCTGTGCGACCATATAAACTCATTTTGGGCGCAGCAAGTTATGGCAATAGCACGGAGCAGATAAGTTTTTCAGTTTAATTTATAGGGTGCGTCGCTGCGAGATTCTCGATCGAACTTGCAGATTGTTTCGGGCGACGCACCTTACTAATTTGTGGTGCGTCGCTGTGAAATTGTCGATCGAACTTGCAGATTGTTTCGGGCGACGCACCTTACAGCTTCAACCCGTGCATCATCCGGTTTTCGTTTTTGTAGACGCGGTTTCCACCGCCGATTCCAATTCTTGAAAAATTTTGTAACTACCGCAAACTACTTCGATACAAATATCCCCTTCCAGTCGAAAGTAGAAAAGGGACGAAGAACCTGTCTCAACCAAACCTGCTTGATTTTGAAAAGGATAGGACAAATTAGATAAGATTTGACTCTTATCTTCTGTCAATTGTCTTAATTAGACCTCTTGCGAAAGTGCGATCGTTCTAGGTAAAATAAAAGAAAAAATGAGCTTAATAATATGAATTACGAAC
>NZ_JAUBPO010000052.1:0-55521 GCF_036700785.1 Microcoleus sp. S28C3
TTCGATTGGTAATGGTTTCATTACTGCTACTGCTATACTTATTTTAAGTGTACTCTATTTACCTGCAATCTGCTGTAACTCAGTCAGGACTTACGCAGTGAGAATGATTTTTTGTCATTTCAATCCTTCACAAGGCTTCAGGACTGTGAAGAATTTCAAATCTTTATAATTTAGAGAGTATAGAGTAGAAAGAAGATCCCAGAGAAGTGGTTGATGAACTAATTTTTTTGGTAGCGAATGAAACAGTCAGTGACTTCAGGGAAAACTTGAATCTACATTAGTCCTCTTTCTACGAGAATCATGAATCGCAATCCGGTTTCAATACCTCCCTTGCCTCAGAGTCTTTCTTCACAAGAAACCTGGGGGTTTGGCTTTAGTGGGTTGCTTTTATGGTTAGGGACTGCGCCTGCGATGAATGCCGCACTAGGTCCGCAGGCGATCTGGGTTTGGTTGCCGGGAACAATCATTAGCATGATGCTCAACCTGCAAGTTAAGCGGTTAGGGACTTACTTCCCAGAGGTAGCTGGAGGCACCCCAAACTATACGACCCGCTTGCTCCACCGGTTGCCAAACTTGGCTCGCTATGGGGCGATTGGTTATATGTTCGGCTGGGCGTCTGTGCCAGCCATGAATGCGATCGTTCTGACCGATTTAATCAAAGCGAATCTGACGCCACTGGGGATTACCTGTCCAGAGATCCTATTCAGAATTGGGTTTACAGTGCTGCCGTTCATCGTTGCTTTTAGTGGAACTCGCACGCTAGGTATTTTGCACTCTTTCTTTATATTTCCAGCGATCGGGTTTCTTCTCACCTTCTGTATCCAAGGCATGGCTTGGTTAAGTTTTGCTCCCGCTAGCCCTGGGGTGCTGCCCGAGCTGGGAGCAGGCGTTTCTCCGATCGATTGGATGAAATGGTTCTTTATCGCCGTTTATGCGGTTTATGGCGGCGAAACGGCTTCTTCATTTGTGGCAGATAGCCGCCAACCCAGCGTTACCCTACGGTGCTTGCAAGTGACGACGGGATTGCTTCCGATCGTCTATCTCGGCGGATCGTGGGTTTTGATGCGGTTAGCCACAGATCCCGGCTTAGGGGATAGCGCCTACCTCAATCTAGTGGCAACAACCCAACCCTTCTGGGGCACATTCGCCCCCGCCCTCGTCACCTTTCTGATTGCGTCAGGATGTCTCCTCAGCTCTGCGACTGCTGTTTCTAACAGTCCCCGGATTTTGTATCAGTTAGCCAAAGATGGCTACTTACCACCCGTGTTTGCCGTGCTGTCTCGCCGGGGAGTGCTCGAACCCAGTTTGATTTCCACCCTCGGGCTGAGTCTCATTTGCCTGTGGTGGGGCGATGTCGCACGGGTTGTGATGGTGGGGGGCACCGGCTACCTGAGTTCGATGATGGCAATTCACTTAGGCGAGTGGGTCAGTCGGCGACGACCAGAAACCAGGTGGCCCTGGTGGTCGCTGGGCTTCTTTGGCCTTGAAGCGGCTGTTTTAGTAGTGGGTGGGTGGGCATGGAGCTGGCAGGACTTAGCCATTGGCTTACTGCTACCTTGGCTGATTGGCGTGGCAGGCACTCAATTACCGCGCCTGAACGTCCCCCTGTTCCATCCTGATGGGTGGATGCAACGGTATCACCAGCAACCCGATACCAGCAAAACAGATTGGTTGGCATTTCAGGTCACGATCTTAATTGGTTTAGTGTGCAGTGCGCTGAGTATTGGCTGGTGGGTGAGAGCGGGTTTAGAGCGGGTGGGTGTGGGGCAATATGTGGCGTTGTTTAGCATTTTGTTAGTGACGGTTGCCTTCGTGGGAGTGGCGATCGCCTGTTGGACCAGTTTGCCTCAAATTGCTGCCATTACTGAAGCCCGAGAGCAAGTCGAACGCACGCTGCTGGAGTTGCAACAGACCCAAACGCAACTCGTGCAGGCAGAAAAAATGTCAAGTTTAGGGCAATTAGTGGCAGGGGTCGCCCATGAAATCAATAACCCCGTTAATTTCATCCACGGCAATCTGACCCATTTGCGGGAGTACACGCAAAATCTGATGGATCTGATTGAACTTTACCAGCAGGAGAATCCTAATACGTCTCCAGATCTTCAAGCTATGGTGGATGACATCGATTTAGAATTTTTGCAGAAAGACCTACCGAAAACCCTGAATTCGATGGAGATTGGCACCGATCGCATTCGTCAGATCGTGCTGTCATTACGCAACTTTTCCCGTCTTGATGAAGCTGACTTTAAAACTGTCGATATTCACGCAGGGATTGACAGCACCCTCCTGATTTTGGGAAATCGCCTCAAAGCCAGAGCCGATTACCCAGAGATTAAAGTCACTAAGGACTACAGCCTCCTACACCACGTTGAGTGCTACCCCGGACAACTGAACCAGGTGGTGATGAATATTCTGGCAAATGCGATCGATGCGCTCGAAGAAAGCAGTAGCGGGAAAACCTATGCACAACTCCAAGCTAATCCGGGGCAGATTAGAATTCGCACGTCACCGATCGAAGCTGATTGGGTAGAAATTGCGATCGCTGACAACGGTGTTGGTATGTCCGAACAGATTCAGCAACGCATTTTCGATCCGTTCTTTACCACCAAGCCTGTGGGAAAAGGGACAGGCATGGGGATGTCCATAAGTTATCAAATCATCACGGAAAAACATCGTGGTAAGCTCAAGTGTTTTTCTACGATCGGGCAAGGAACTGAGTTCATAATTCAGATTCCCACCCGCCAACAATTTAGTAAAGCTGTATAGAAATAATTAATTTTGTACTCTCGGAGTGTTTAATGTCAGAAGAACAACCAAACGAATCAATTAGTTTTAGCCGCTTTGCCGACTGGTGCAGGCATATTGACAGTCTTTCAAAATCGGCAAGGCAAACAGTTAAAGTGTTGTTAAAAAAGGCTGGCACTTATGACCCACAAGCAGCCCAGCAGATACTTTCAAGCATGACAGAACTGGATCTCGGCCACAATGAAATTACCGACATCAGCGTCCTCGGCTCGCTCACCAATCTGACAACACTGTCTCTGCGCAGCAATCCAATTACCGACATCAGCGTCCTCGGCTCGCTCACCAATCTGACCACACTGGATCTGGGCTACAATAAAATTACCGACTTCAGCTTCCTCGGCTCGCTCACCAATCTGACCACACTGGATCTGTGCAGCAATCAAATTACCGACTTCAGCTCGCTCGGCTCGCTCACCAATCTGACCACACTGTCTCTGGACTACAATCACATTACCGACATCAGCTTCCTCGGCTCGCTCACCAATCTGACCACACTGGATCTGGGCAGAAATCAAATTACCGACTTCAGCTTCCTCGGCTCGCTCACCAATCTGACCACACTGTCTCTGCGCGACAATCACATTACCGACATCAGCTTCCTCGGCTCGCTCACCAATCTGACAACACTGTCTCTGCGCGGCAATGAAATTACCGACTTCAGCTTCCTCGGCTCGCTCACCAATCTGACAACACTGGATCTCCACTACAATAGAATTACCGACATCAGCTTCCTCGGCTCGCTCACCAATCTGACCACACTGTATCTCAACGACAATAAAATTACCGACATCAGCGCCTTGCGTGAGCTCACCAATCTGACAACACTGGATCTCGACATCAATCAAATTACCGACATCAGCTTCCTCGGCTCGCTCACCAATCTGACAACACTGGAGCTGGGTGGCAATCACATTCTCGACATCAGCTTCCTCGGCTCGCTCACCAATCTGACAACACTGGGTCTCGGCTACAGTCCAATTACCGACTTCAGCTCCCTCGGCTCGCTCACCAATCTGACAACACTGTCTCTCAACGACAATAGAATTACCGACATCAGCTTCCTCGGCTCGCTCACCAATCTGACAACACTGGGTCTGGGCGACAATCAAATTACCGACATCAGCTTCCTCGGCTCGCTCACCAATCTGACAGAACTGTATCTGTACGGCAATCAAATTACCGACATCAGCGCCTTGCGTGAGCTCACCAATCTGACAGAACTGGATCTGGGCGAAAATCAAATTACCGATATCAGCGCCTTGCGCGAGCTCACCAATCTGACAGAACTGGTTCTCCACTACAATCACATTACCGCTATGTGCGTGTTAGGCGAACTGGCACAGAAACGTCTTACTCTCTCAACTGGGCCAATTGATGGTCAAAAAGCCACAAAAGCCATCAAAGTTGCCTATGCCGCTATTGGTCTAGAAGAACCCTCCGTTATTATTTGCAGCAGTCCCCGCGACGCTTATCTCCAAATCTTCGACAGGCTCAAAGGCGACCATTCACAAAACTGCTCAGACGAATACAGCAATAGATTGGGGAAAAATCTAGACCACAAATGGAGGTCCCCTGTGGGAGAATTTGCAAGTCCGGCGGTGTGGAAGTATGAGCTCTCTTGCATGACGATGGAGCCCGAAGCAGACAGCACACTGAGTTCGCTAATGAACGAATTTGTTGACAGCTATGTGCGATCGGAACGAACGGTGGGGAAGGTTTTTCCCGATTATTTGGAGGGTCTGGAATACCCTAAAACTCCCACGACTTTGTTTAAGGAAATCTATTTGACCCAATGGTATATATCTTCATTAGGCATCAATCTTTCCCAAAAGGCACAAGAAATATTTCGCTGCCAAAAGCTGCTTTTCGAGCATTGCGGTTTGATATTTCCCTTTGAAAAGATTTGCCTGGTGTGCGATCGCCCCCGCCATCTTCGCTTTGAGAGTCAAAACCGCTTGCACGCTGAAGCAGAACCTGCGATCGAGTTTGCGGATGGATGGAATTTTTACTATTATCACGGCGTCAGATTGCCTGAAAAATACGGTCAAGTCCACCCAAATCAATGGCAATCCCAATGGCTTTTAACAGAAGACAATGCCGAACTGAGGCGAGTGTTAATTCAAGGAATTGGTTACGATCGCATTTGTCAAGAGTTGCAAGCAAAACAAATAGATAGTTGGCAGGAATATGCACTATTAACAATAGATAATGCCGATGTCGAGCTGATTTATTTGTTAAAAATGACTTGTCCGAGTACGGGATTCATTCACGCTTTGAGAGTGCCGCCTAACCTGACATCAGCTAGGGAGGCAATTCGCTGGGCAAATTGGGATATCGATCCAGAGGAATTTTCCGTGCAGACTTGATATAGCAGAAGGAAGAAGGAAGAGGGAAGAAGGAAGAAGGAAGAGTTAATATTAGCAAGGATTTCAGCGATCGATAATGTCTTTGTTTTAATTTCAGAAACGAGATGACAATTCCTGGAAGAACGAGCTAGGCTAGTTGTACACTTCTATTTCCATGCCAGGAATGCACCAATAAAACTTCATTCACCCTCCAAACATGGCAAAACAACTAGCAATAGAAACTCGCGGGCTGACGAAACAATTTGATCGCCATATAGCCCTCAATGACATCGATTTACAAGTAGCAGCCGGCGAAGTATGCGGACTCATCGGCCCCAACGGTGCCGGCAAAACTACTTTGCTGCGGATGTTGGCGGCGGCTGAGGAACCGACTACAGGGGAAATTTACATCAATGGAGATAGGTTGTTGCGCGATCGATCGCACCCGATTCTCAAACAGCGCATCGGCTTTCTTCCCGACGACTTTCCCCTCTACAACGACTTGACTGTTTGGGATTATTTAGACTATTTTGCCCGACTCTACAACCTCCAGCAACCGCGCCGCCGAGAGCGAATCAACTCCGTGTTAGAACTCGTGCAACTAACCAACAAGCGCAACAGCTTAATTTCCACCCTGTCGCGGGGGATGAAACAGCGCCTGAGTTTGGGGAGAACTATTATCCACGAACCGCTATTGTTGTTGTTAGACGAACCCGTTTCTGGCTTAGATCCGATCGCCCGAATGCAGTTCCGCGAAATTATCAAAGCTTTGCAAGAAGCCGGCATGACCGTAGTCATATCATCTCACGTCCTCAGCGACTTAGCCGAACTTTGTAGCTGGGTGGGTATCATGGAACTCGGATATCTGGTCGAAAGCGCACCCTTACAAGAACTTTACAAACGCCTCAGCCGCCAGCAAATTTTTATGTCGGTTGTAGGAAATAAATTAGAAGCGCTAACATCGGAATTAAAAAACTTTCCTTGGGTGGAAAATTGGGCAATAATCCCGGAAACTCAGCAGGTGTGCGTTGATTTTTCAGGAAGCCCGGAAGATGCGGCAAATTTATTACGCGAACTCGTCGCGGCCAACATTCCCCTAACCGAATTCCACTGCACTCAAGAAGACTTAGAAACCATCTTCCTCAAGATGGGACACCAGCAAGCATCTTAATTTGCTCGTTCCCTGTTTACCAGAATAAACAGTGAGTTATAACTGAGTCGTCACCCATTCCTCATCACCAATAACCAATGACACTCCACTTACTAGACAAAATAGGCAACTGGAATCCCCAGTTATTTCGAGAAATCAAAGGCCGCTTGAATACTGGCAATATGGCGATCGCCTCTGCCCTTTCCCTAAGCGGTCAACTGCTGCTATTGATGTATTTCAGCGCCCAGATACCCGTTCCCCCTGCTAATGGGGAGTACACTAACCCCATCTATCACAGATTTTGCACTTTAGATAATGCCAATTCCTATGAGACAAAGTGCGTCAGAGATGCCTTGGGCAACTTTGCCATTAACTGGCCGCAGTGGTGGCTGGAGATATTCATTTGGCTGAGCATATTGAGCGTGTTAGCTTTATTAGTAGCAGGGACTTATATGCTTGTCAGCGACTTAGACAAGGAGGAACGCCGCGGCACGCTCAACTTTATTCGCCTCAGTCCCCAGTCTGCCAAAACAATTTTTCTCGGCAAAATTCTGGGCGTCCCAATTTTACTGTATCTTGCAGCAATTCTGACCGTACCGCTGCACTTGTACGCTGGATTAGCTGCTCAAATACCTGTGAATGAAATTTTATGTTTCTACACAGCGGTTGCAGCTAGCTGTGCTTTATTTTACAGCGCTGCGATGCTATTTGGATTGACAACCAGTTGGTTGGGAGGATTTCAACCTTGGTTGGCTAGCGCTACGGTTTTTGTTGTGTTTGTGATGTCTGTGATCCAATTAACGCGAACTGCTTGGGATTTGCTAACATTTTTGTCTCCCATTTCTATCCTGAGATATCTCCTTTTTGGAGTTGTTGTTAATCCAAATCATGCTTTCCATTGGTTAGTTGCATCTTTAGACAATTTGCAATGGTTTTACTCGCCAGTGGGTACAAATATTGCGAGTGGTCTTGCTTTGTCTCTTTTGGTTTGTGGTACAGGAACCTATTGGATGTGGCAGGGATGGCAGCGCCGCTTTCCCAATCCCAGCGCTACAGTTTTGAGCAAGCGGCAAAGTTATTTGCTAGTTATCTGCTGTCAGACAATAATTTTAGGGTTTGCACTCCCATCAAACCCCATAGCAGGCAGTAGTCTCGCCGCCTTACTGCTCTTGAATTTGCTGATGTTCTTAGCTTTAATTGCAGCTTTAACATCTGACAGACAATCTTTGTACGATTGGGCGAGGTATCGTCAACAAATCGTTCCCAGCAGTCAGAAGTTGTGGCGGCGCTACCCGCTACTCGATTTAATTTGGAGCGAAAAAAGTCCTGCTGTAGTTGCGATTGCGATTAATCTCCTCAGCTCAGTCATAATTTTAACACCTTTTACGCTGTTTCAAAAAATTGAGGCAAAAGAATTTTGGGACGTAATTTGCTCCCTGAATCTCATCCTAATTTACGCAGCCATCACCCAACTATTCCTATTGACAAAAACCCGAAATCCGGAAATTTGGGCTGCAGGCACTGTCGGTAGCGCTATCTTGTTGCCGCCTCTGATTTTATCTATGCTCTTGCTAACCCCAGAAAAAGCTCCTATTTTCTGGTTGTCTTCAACATTTGTTAGCTTTTGGTCTTCGTCTTTCACAGCGTCAGGAAGTACGATTTTGTTCTCCATACTCAGTCAGTGGAGTGTCTTGGTGTTGTTGAACCTCAAATTGCGATCGCAACTGAGACTCGCAGGGCAATCAGCTTCTAAAGCACTGCTGAAAGCTTGAAAAAGCAGGGGTAGGGATCAAACGTGAAACTCCGATTCAGGCAGGGGCTTAAACCCCTGCCTGAAAACTTAAGTCGTCTTCAGACGACTGTTCGACTAACTTATTATGCCAATTCCGCATTTATACTCCACTTTATATTGAGCGCTGGTGGTCGCTGCTACACACAAAGCCCACCTTCGCAGGCTTTAAGATTAAATTTGAAAAATAATTTCTGACTGTACAGATCCAAAATTATAGAGTCAGCGTATATTACTAATGAACGCAGTACAAAGTTTCACAGGTTCGCACCGCTAAAAATTTCAGCTTGCCTGTTTTCAGTTGAGGTGCGATCGCGCTTGGCTACACACCAAACTATAAAATACGGCTAAGTGATATGTATTGAGGAGTGGGTTTATTTGAATCGGGGGGCAGGTTTATATATCGTTTTAGCTGCGTGTAATAGTTTTATGGCAACCCACCCCTAAAGCCGAAAATAATAAAAACTATCCTAAAAGTGCGAATTTGTGATATTTTGACTGAGAATACCGCCGCCGTTAGGCCACGAAAGTATCAAAATTAGAGGGTGATTAGAGCATGGCAGAAATTAGAGGCACCGCACAAGCAAACTTGCTAGCAGGAACTCCAGAAGATGACCTAATTTTTGGTTTGATGGGCAATGACACCATTGCGGGAATTTCCGGTAATGACAGCATTTTTGGAGGAAAGCAAAGCGATTTAATTGAGGGCAATTTAGGTCAAGATTCGATTTTTGGAGATTTAGAGAACGATACTATTAACGGCGGAGAAGGTAACGATTTTTTAGTGGGCGGGAAAGGCAGCGATTCCATATCGGGAAACTCCGGCAATGATGTTTTGTCGGGCGATCGAGATACTGATGTCCTGATAGGCGGAGACGGGGCAGACCTATTTGTTTTGAGGCGCTATGCTGATGCAGATCCTGGTCGTACCAGCGGCGGTGCTAATTTCGCAAATGCTGACGCGATCGCCGATTTTGCAGCCGGTACAGATTTAATCGGTTTGGCGGGAGGTCTTAGTTTTAGCGATTTGAATATTCAGGAAGCTGGAAACGATACTGTTATTCAAGACCGAGTGACTGGAGAATTTCTCGCTACTCTCAGAGGGGTGAGACAAAGTGCGATTAACCAGGCAAGTTTCACTAATAATATTGGCAGCGTTGTTCCCAATCCCCCGCCTCCAGCGCTGACAACGGCTTATGCTTTAACTGCTGCTAATCGGATTGTCGGTTTTAGTCTTTCCAATCCGGGAAGTGTGATCTCAGATTTCCCCGTGACAGGATTGCAAGCGGGAGAAAATTTGCTGGGAATTGATTATCGGCCGGCTAACGGTGTGCTTTACGGTGTGGGTTCTAGCAATCGCTTGTATACTATCAATCCGAGAACCGGGGAAGCCAGTCCAGTCGGTAGCGGGGAGTTTGCTGTTCCCCTAACTCCGGGGGCTGCGGGTTTTGATTTCAATCCGACGGTCGATCGAATTCGGTTTGTCAATGAAGCCGATCAAAACGCCCGCCTCAACCCGGATACGGGAGGAGTTGTCGATTCTGACACGCTGGCGGGGGGAATTCAACTCGACGGGAATTTGGCTTACCGGGCGGGCGATCGCAATTTTGGAAGTTCTCCAGGGGCTGCTGGGGCTGCGTATGTGAATAACTTTGCAGGGGGAACTTCGACAACGCTGTTTGTAATTGACAGCGATTTGGATGTTTTGGTGCGACAAGATCCGCCGAATAATGGAGTGTTGAATACGATCGGATCTTTGGGAGTTGATGCTACTAGCGTTCTCGGCTTTGATGTCAGGAGTATTGGCGGCCGCGAAGTGGCAGTGGCGGCACTGGAAGTTGGGGGCGTTTCGGGCTTGTACAATATCAATTTAAGTAGCGGTCAAGCTTCCTTTGTCGGTCAAATTGCCGACGGGAGACAGATTAACGGTTTGGCTTTGCCTTTGCCTACAGCTTACGCTTTAACTGTCAGAAATGGCGCCGAAACAATTGTCGGTTTTAATGAGGCGGCACCGCGGGCGATTCTCAGCGACGCAGCAGTTACGGGATTGCAGCAGGGAGAAAGTTTGCTGGGGATTGATTTTCGCCCCGCTAACGGTGTGCTTTACGGTGTGGGTTCTAGCAATCGCTTGTACGCCATCAATCCGGTGACTGGGGCTGCAACTGCTGTCGGTAGCGGGCAGTTTGCTGTTCCCCTAACTCCGGGGGCTGCGGGTTTTGATTTCAATCCGACAGTCGATCGAATTCGGTTTATCAATCAAGCCGGTCAAAACGCCCGCCTCAACCCAGATACCGGGGCAATTGTCGATTTTGACACGCTGACTGGGGGAATTCAACTCGACGGGAATTTGGCTTATGCTGCGGGCGATCGCAATTTTGGCAATCCTCCGGCGGGTGTGGGGGCTGCGTATGTGAATAACTTTGCAGGCGCAACTTCGACAAGGCTGTTTGCAATTGACACCAATTTAGACGTTCTGGTGCGGCAAGATCCGCCGAATAATGGGGTGTTGAATACGATCGGATCTTTGGGAATTGATGCTGGTACCGTTCTCGGCTTTGATGTCAGGAGTGTTGGCGGTAACGAGACGGCTTTGGCTGCGATCGAGGTTGGCGGAGTTTCGAGCCTGTACAATATCAATTTGACGACCGGTCAAGCTTCGATTGTCGGTCAAATTGGTGACGGGCGAGGGATTAAAGGCTTAGCACTGACTTTGATTTAACTGCTAGATTCCCAGGCATTTTAGATTGATTTTAGGCATCAATTATGTAGTTTTTAGGTAGAAAGTTGAAAAAAACTCAACTTTTCTACTATCTCAAATTGTCAGTCTAAAATCGTTTGGGCAATTCCCAATTCCCAATTTGAGGTAACATATTATTTTGACAACCAAGATAAGATGTTATCTCAAGTTTTTTACTTGCTACGTTCCCGCAGTGACGGCAAATATCTGTCCGCGAATCCCAATCCAGATGCGGCAGTGAGTTACCTGCTGATGTTTAGTGAAGACTATGACGCTTTGAGTTATCTCAACGCCCACGCTGCTGATGTTGCCGATCGATTCGGAGTAGAATCGATTTCCGGTTCTCAGGTAAAAAAGCTACTCGAACGTTGGGGATTTAACGGTGTGGGGGTTGTTCAAGACCCGCTGTTACCCAATATTGAGTTTTTATTGACAAAGGATTGACAATTCACAACATTTGCGCTTCACCCGGTTTCAAGAAGAAATCGGGTTTTTTGGTCAAGTTTTTAGGCGATAGCCCGATCGAGCTTGTAGAGTTATATGCCCCATATTTAGTGCAAATTGTCAAATATATTAACCTTTTACCCTAAATCTGAATCCTGTTGTATATTCGTAGTCTGTTGATTTATTCCGACACGTCAGTACACAACCTATGGTTCGAGAATTAGAGCGATCGAGTGCCAGCGAGAAACGCAACCTGTCCGATTTCCCCGAAACAGCACCCGCAGCCAATCCAGTTTTTTTCAGGACTTACAGTCGCCGTACCGAGACGGGAAGGGAGACTTGGGCCGAAGTGTGCGCAAGAACAGTCAAGGGGCTGCAAAAGCTTGGAAACCTCACCCCCGAAGAAACACAACTGCTGCACCGGATGCAAAACCAGCTCAAAACCCTCGCTTCAGGCCGCTGGCTGTGGGTAGGTGGCAGCAAATGGATTGAACAACCAGAGAATTTTTCCGGCGCATATAATTGCTCCTCAACAAATATTCTCGACTGGCGTTCCTTTGGTTTGTTGATGGATTTGGCAATGATGGGCTGCGGCACTGGGGCAGTCTTGGAACCACAATATATCAACCAACTGCCGCCGATTCGCAACCGCTTAACCCTAACCATGCAAGGCGAAATCGGCTCTACACCCGCCCAGTCGCGCCGTCAAGAAACCGAAATAAAAATAGCAGAAAAAACCGCAACTATTTATGTCGGAGATTCTCGCCAAGGTTGGGTAAACTCCTATCAAACTTTGCTGGAATTATCCACAGATGAAAGATTTGCAGGAGAAATTCAAGTATTCATCGATTTGAGCGACGTTCGCCCGGTGGGAGAACCTTTAAAAGGTTTTGGGGGAGTAGCAAATCCGGTGAAATTGCCAGATCTTTATCAGCGCTGCGCCGCAATTTTGAATAAAGCTTTAGGGCGGCAGTTAAATTCAGTTGAATGCTGCGTGTTGATAGATGAAGCTGCGGTGACAATTGTTGCGGGAAACATTAGAAGATCGGCCGGAATGCGTCAGTTTGATTCTGATGACGAACTAGGGGCAAATGCTAAAAATAATTTGTGGCAACAAGATGCAAGCGGCAACTGGAGAATAGATCCAGAACGCGATGCCCTTCGGATGGCCAACCATACGCGAGTTTTCCATACCAAACCTACACTAGAAGAATGTATTGATGCTGTCCGCAAACAGTATTACAGCGGCGAAGGTGCGATTCAATGGGCCGGCGAAGCTGTAGCTCGCTCTAACGTTGATTTACTTTCAACACCGAGTCTTAGAAGTGAGTTTTTGAAAGCTTACGACGAAGGAAAAGCTAAAGAGTGGTTGCAGGAACGCCATCCTAACATGACTGCTGGCGAGTTAGAGCATCGGTTAGTCCGTGTGGGCTTAAACCCGTGTGGTGAAATCATCGGCTCTAATTTTCATTGTGTCAGTGGCGACACTCTGCTAATTACTAGAGACGGACTGCATAAAATAAAGGACGTTCTTGGAACTGAAATTGAGATTTGGAATGGTAAAAGATGGAGCTGCGTCACACCATTTAAGACAGCGAGTGATAATTGTGGCGGGCGACGCAAACTTTATCGTGTAAAGTTTGGTGATGGTACTTATCTGGATGCCACAGAATATCATCGCTTTTTTGTCAAGGATCGCTTTGGTAAAGTTTACAGAGAAGTTCAAACCAAAGACTTGATGGATACAAGTCGGTATAGCATTCATACTGAACCTTTTACAATTCAGTATGAAGATGGCTTGAATATCGATTCAAGTTATGCTTACACTTTGGGAGTGGCTGTAGGAGATGGAACTACCGACAAAAATGACAATGCGAAAGTTCGACTTTACGAACACAAAATGGCATTATCATTAGCAGGAAATAAGTCTCCAGAAAGAAGCTATGACTATTTACCTGCTTTTACCGATGTAACTAACTTGAGCTTTTCTGGAGAGTTGCTGAAAAGTTTGAAAGTTAACCCAGAAGCACTAAATGTAATTGCGAGCTGGAATCGGCAAGCAATTTTACATTTTATTGCTGGATTAGCCGATACTGACGGCTCGAATACCCACAGTAATGGTATCAGAATTTATATTTCTGACCGCGATCGCGCTTTCAGAGTTCAGTTACTTTTGACCAAATGTGGTATTCGTTCGTCGCTAAATCTTTGCGCTCATCAAGGGTCAATTACTAATTACGGTGTCCGAAGTCGGGATTTGTACTACTTGCAAATTACTGACTGTGGTGAAATTCCTTGTCAGCGGTTAGATGTGAGCAAAGGGACGAATGCTAAACACAAAGGTAAATGGCAAGTGGTCAGAAGTGTCGAAGAATTACCAGGATTGCACGATACTTACTGCTTCAACGAACCAGAGTTTCATAAGGGAGTTTTCGGCAATACCCTAGCTGGAAACTGTAATCTTTCTGAGGTTCACCTCAATCAAATTGACCCTTACAATTTCAAAGAACAGGAGGAAGCTTTCAAGGCGGCGGCTCTATCTGTCGCGGTACTTCTCAATCACAAATTTCTTGAACCCCGCTATCAATACAGCCGCGAACTAGACCCGATTGTCGGCGTATCTTTCACCGGATTGTTCGATTTCTTCGTTCATGCTTTTGGCGTGGAGTGGCTGCGCTGGTGGGTGGAAGGTCGCCCGCAAACTCCGCAAGGAATCGCTTTTAAACAGCGGGAAGAAGAGTATTTGACTGGTTGGCGGGAGATTGTCAATCGGGTAGTTTGGGATTATTGCGATCGCCATTCCTTAAAACGCCCAAATCGCTGCACAACGGTTCAACCATCGGGTACTAAATCTCTGCTGACAGGTGCTTCTCCCGGCTGGCATCCGCCGAAAGCCCAGCGTTTCATTCGCCGAATCACTTTCGGCAAAAACGACCCCGTAGCCCTCGCCTGCATCGACTACGGATACAACGTGATTCCGTCTCAATCTGACAAGGATGAAAACGGCAATTTGCTGAACAATCCCTTCGATGAACGCTGCACAGAATGGCTGGTAGAAATACCTGTTGCAGTAAGTTGGGCTGATTTACCCGGTGCTGATGAAATTGACATCAACAAATTCTCGGCTGCGGCACAAATGGACTTTTATATGCAGGTGCAAAAGTTCTATGTCAGACATAACACTTCGGCCACGATTGAACTGCGCGAAAATGAAGTCGAAAGTTTGGGCACTCGGATTTATGAAGCCATTCGCGACGACGAAGGCTACATTTCCGCAGCGCTTTTAGCTCGGTTTGATGCTCTTGAAACTTTCCCGCGTCTGCCCTTTGAACCAGTGAGCAAGGAAACTTACACCAAGATGGTGGAAGAGACTTTAGCGCGTCGCCAAATAGATGTTTTTCATGCGGCACTGAGTCGCTATGATTTGGGTGAAATGATGGATTCGGGACCGGCAGGCTGCGATTCCGATAAGTGTTTGATGCCGGAAACTAAGGCTATGTAATAGCGTTGAATGAGATCCCCCAAACGGGGGATTTTTTTTATCTTTAAGTGCAGGTTCACCAAAAATATTAGGGGCGGGTTCACCAACCATAATTGCCTAAAATCAATAATCTCGTAAACCCGCCCCGGCCATATACTATATCCGTTGATTATTCGGCGGTTGAAACCGCGTCTTGTCAAACGATGTCCACCTGCGCGGACTAAGAAATGAGGGGGATATTTAAGCCGCATTTGGTTATCGTAGAGTAAAGTTGTGCTGAATTCAAAGGCAGAGGCTAAGGTTCAATGTCAAACCATCAAAAGGAACCTAGAGAATACGATGCCGTCCTCGGCGGTCAAAATTCAATTCCTGTCAATGTTGCGGTGCTTGGAGGCATTCCCGGCGTTAAAAGCCGCTTAGCCTCGCCCGCTGTCGAAGCTAGAATCGCCGCACTCTCTGAAGCGTTGAGATATGGAGAAGCAGGCTTAGATTTGATAATTAGAGGATTGCAAGATGAGTCAATGCAGGTGAAATTAGCTGCCTATTCACTGTTGAAAGATAGGGATGATTTAAAACTCAAACCACATTTCCCCCAAGACTATCTCCCTACATTTGACTTTGAGGTCATCACAGTAGATGTTACAGGAAAAGAAAACAGTCGCAGTAAGTCCTTTGCTCGCTTTTTTCCTGAAGACTTAGGTAACTCAATTGCACTGGAAATGGTTTACATTCCCGGTGGCACATTTATGATGGGTTCCCCCAACAGCGAAGCACATAGACGTGGTAGCGAAAGTCCGCAGCATCAAGTAACAGTACCCGCTTTTTATGCAGGAAAATACGCCATCACCCAAGCACAGTGGGAAGCAGTCATGGGAAACAACCCATCTTGGGCAAGAAAATACGCCATCGCCCAAGCACAGTGGGAAGCAGTCATGGGAAACAACCCATCCTATTACTTTGGTGAAAAACGTCCTGTAGAAAATGTATCGTGGAATGACGCAGTGGAATTCTGTAACAAACTATCGCAAAAAAGCTGTAAAAAATATCGCCTGCTGAGTGAAGCAGAATGGGAATACGCCTGTCGTGCGGGAACAACAACGCCATTTCATTTTGGAGAAACCATTACCCCAGAATTAGTCAACTACACAAAAACCCCATACGCCGAAGCCCACACAGGACTGTATCGCGAAGAAACAACCGATGTGGGAAGTTTTCCCCCCAATGCCTTTGGATTGTACGATATGCACGGGAATGTTTGGGAGTGGTGCAGCGATAAATGGCACGATAACTATAACGGCGCACCGACTGACGGAAGTTCCCGGGAAAGTGAAACATCTCATCATCGGCCGCTGCGCGGGGGTTCGTGGAAGTTCTTTCCGAGGAATTGCCGTTCGGCTTTTCGCAACTACTATGCGCCGGACTATCGCTTCGACGACCTTGGTTTTCGAGTGGTCTGTGTGGCTGCGTGAACTTCCTAGCACTTTACACTTTTGCCCTTTTGCCCTCTGCTGGGAAATCGCATTTACCTTACCAATACGAATTCCCAGCAGAGGGGGACGAAGAGAACACAACCATGTTCTGCGTTATTTAAAAATATCTTTCCGCTTCTGCAATAGCAAAGTTGCGGTCAAATAAACTGCTGCGTGCAAACCTAAAATTCCCCTATTCAAAGCCAAGTTTTGCCATGTTGTTTCGTAGACTGCACTTTTTTCAAATAGCTGCGGTAAGATTGTACGATCGCACAATCTTACCGCACTTCCCTCAACCGTTTATGTAATAATCCCGCGTTCCCTTCGCATTCATCGCTTCTCCGAGTCGATTTAACCCGTACACATAAGCAGCAGTTCTCATGGAAACTGACAATTCTTGAGATTTTTTCCAAATTGCCTCTGTTTCTTCGAC
Organism: Microcoleus sp. S28C3; assembly: GCF_036700785.1. NCBI lineage: Bacteria > Bacillati > Cyanobacteriota > Cyanophyceae > Oscillatoriales > Microcoleaceae > Microcoleus > Microcoleus sp. S28C3. The sequence goes on from NZ_JAUBPO010000052.1 coordinate 16,654, forward strand.
CATTTTATGCTTCAACCGTTCGTTGACTTCCTCCAGCGTCCAATAAAGTCCGCTGCGGTTTTGCACCCACTCGAAATAACTAACCGTTACGCCTCCCGCATTGACTAAAATATCAGGAATTACGTGAATTCCCCGCGTTTCTAAAACCAAATCCGCAGCAGAATCAATCGGGCCGTTAGCTACTTCAAAAATAAACTTAGCCTTAACATCATTAACATTGGCTTCCGTTATTTGATTCTCCAAAGCGGCAGGAACTAGCACGTCTACATCTAATGCTAAAAGTTGCTCATTGGTCAAGATTTCGTGTTCTATAATATTGCAAACTGAACCTTCGCAGTAAATAGCTTTGATACCTTTGTTAGAGTCTTTAAAGCCTCGAATACTGGGGATGTCCAGACCTTGTTTAGCATAAATTCCCCCTTGGGAATCGCTGACAGCAACAACTTTGTAACCTGCTTTCCAGAGCAGTTCTGCTATTTCTGCACCGGCATTACCAAAACCTTGTACCGCTACAGTTGTATCTTGAGGAGTTAGCTCAAATTTGGGTAGAAGAGTTTGTACTACAAAAAAAGCACCCATTGCTGTTGCCGTATCTCTGCCCAAACTACCACCAATTGTCACTGGTTTACCAGTCACAACCGCTGGAGAAAGCTGCCGCTTAATAATATTGTACTGATCCATCATCCAACCCATAATCATGGGATTGGTGTAGACATCTGGCGCGGGAATATCGACATCGGGGCCGATGAAATCTGCGATCGCATCGACATAGCCCCGGCTCAACCGTTCCAATTCCAGTTTGGACAATTCCTTGGGATTGAGAGTAATTCCGCCCTTGGCTCCTCCAAAAGGCAAGTTCAAAACTGCACATTTAAAAGTCATCCAAAATGCTAAGGATTGCACTTCATCAAGGGATACTCCCGGATGATAGCGAACTCCTCCTTTAGACGGGCCTCTGGTATTGTCGTAGCGCACCCGATAACCTTGAAAAATTCGCAGGGAACCGTCGTCCATCCGCACGGGAATCGATACAATTAAACTGGATTTGGGGTGTTTCAGCCGTTCGATCGTATCCTCGGAAAGCGACACATATTTTAAGGCTCGTTCTAATCGGCGACTGGCATCGGCAAATAATGAATCAGACATAATAAGACGAAGGAAGAAGGAATAAGGAAGAGGTTGGAGGGAAGACAGGAGAAGAATTTGCCGGAAAGCTCTTGCTTAGCGGGCATCTTAAATTTAATTGTTTCGGATTACCTGCTGCTTTTGCGATACTTTCTAATTTAATCACAATCCCGCCTTAATTCTGCATAAGTGCCTTCTACATAAGTGCTCTCTACCTTGTGTCGATCGACAAGATCGCAGTGTCAAGCAGCGATTAAGCAGATACACTTACAATAGAAGGTGATATTTAAGCTGAAGCCGCAATTTGAGTTCGATCGCTCAAATCACAGCCAGCCATCAGGGGAATTAAATTCTGAAATAGATCGAGGCTTTAGCTGACGTTATCAACTGAATTATTATTATGGTTGGACTCCTAGCCGCACTCTCTGGGTCTGCGGCAGGGGGTATGAGAATTGCCCTGCCCCTGCTGTTAATTGGTTTGTTGCGGATTGATAAACTTTGGTCGGAAATACCTCTATTGTCGGGGGTTCACCCCCAAGTGGCTATCACCATCTTGGTGAGTTGGTCGCTGTTAGAATTATTTGCTTCTAAAACCTTTGTAGGACAGCGGGTACTGCAAGTTGTGCAAATTATTTTCAGTCCCATTGTAGGAGCAATTATGGGAATTGCGATCGCTCAGGTAAGTTCGATCGACGAAATTATTGTTCACCCTTGGATGCTGTGGATTATTGGTGTTGTCGGAGGTTTGTTGGCTTTAGTGCTGCAACTGGTACAAGCAGGATGGCTTTACCGACTGCGGGGTTTGCCGATTTGGGTGATTTTCCTCCAAGATGTTCTGTGCATTTCCTTGGTTTTGTTTGCCTTTGACGCTCCGCGGCAGGGAGGGCTAGTTGCTATGATGCTGCTGTGGCTGGCAATTCGCAGTTCTAAAGAGTGGTATCGCTGGTACAGAAGTCAGGGAATAACGGGCGATAGGGGAAATCCCCGCCGCCACAAGCGCGATCCAGATTAGTTAGTGATTAGTTATTTGTGATTAGTTATATCATTTACATTTGTTGCGGAATGATTTAAATGCAGAGACCGCAGAGGGCGCTGAGGAAGAGAACAGAGAGATGAATAATTCCGATCCCAACGGATTTGATATCATTAGTCATTTGTAACAGCGGTCAACAGTCAACTGTCAACAGTCAACTGTCAACTGTCAACTGTCAATTTAAAGCAATCCGATCGAGTGTAGCGGGCCCTGACCCGTAATTAACTCCAGCAATAGTGCCACAAAACCAATCATCGCCACACGACCGTTCCAGACTTCTGCCCCCGTGGTCAAACCCCACTCCCACTGCTCTTGAGGGTACATTTTCACTATCTTGGAAGGGCGTATAACATCAGAGAATTTAACGCTGGGAGATTCGATCGACTCGATGACTAAATCGGCCAAGGCTTCAATAAACACCGGATGAGTATTCAGGGCGGGCACTCGGTAGAAATTTTCAATCCCCGATTCTTCTGCTAATTCTCGATACTCCATGTCAATTTCTTGCAGAGTCTCGATGTGCTCGGAAACGAAACTAATCGGAACTACCAACAAATCTTGCACTCCATTTTCTGCCAATTCGGTAATGGCGTCTTCGGTGTAAGGCTTGAGCCATTCCACCGGGCCAACCCGACTTTGATAAGCTAGAGTGTGTTCGTTCGATCGGTTCAAATGTTCCATAATCAGACGAGTGCAATCTTGGATCTCGCGCTGATAGGGGTCTCCAGCCTCTTCTACATAGCTGAGGGGGACGCCGTGGGCGCTAAAAAAGATGTGAACTCGATCGGGATCGGGATTGTGGTCTAGTTCTTGGGCTATCAGTTCCGACATTGCCTGAATGTAGCCCGGCCGCTGATACCAAGAAGGAACAGCGGTATATTCTATATCTTTGAGGGCTGGATCTTTGCCCCACATTTCTTCTAGCTGCCGGAAGCTAGAACCGCTGGTGCTGATGGAAAATTGAGGATACAGCGGCAAGATTGTCAAGTGTTCGATGCGATCGCGCTTAATTTTGGCGATCGCCTCTTCAGTAAAAGGATGCCAGTAGCGCATCCCCACGTACACTCGAGCATCCTGTCCCTTTTTTTGCAAGAGTTCTTGCAGCGAAGCGGCTTGTTCCTCGGTAATCCGCCGCAAAGGAGAGCCGCCCCCGATTTGGCGGTAGTTTTCCTGGGATTTCTGAAAACGCAGGGTCGAAATCAACCAGGCGAGCGGTTTTTGCATCCACGGAAACGGAATGCGAATGATTTCCGGGTCAGCAAACAAGTTGAACAGGAAAGGACGGACATCCTCGATTTGATCTGGCCCGCCCAAGTTTAATAGCAATACTCCCACACGACCCATAGCGGTTACAGCTCTCCCATCGTCTCAGTTCTGTTATTTATCTTTATCATATAACTTAATAATCTCTTAAGTCGATAGCAAGGTATACATAATTTTGACTGTGGCAACAATTTTGAGAGATTTAAGTTATCGGTATCAGTGGCTCTACGATGCGATCGCGCGTCTTGCTGATTTGAGCGCAGGCGGCGAGGCTCGTTTGAGCCAACTAGCCTTGCAAAATTTGACCGTCAGCGCGGAAACTAAAGTTTTAGACCTTTGCAGCCGCAGCCGTCAAACTACGCAGTTTCTGGTGCAATATTCCCAGGCTCTTACAGGACTTGACGCTTCGCCATTATCTCTGCAACGGGCAAGAAAAAATGTACCATCAGCCAATTATGTAGAAGCTTTTGCTGAGTCGATGCCTTTTCCCTACAGTCTGTTTGACAGGAGTGCACAGCAGCATTGCGATGCACGAAATGCGATCGGCGCAGTTGCGAGAAATCTTTCTGGAAGTATACCGGGTGCTTAAGCCGGGTGGTCTATTCATTTTGGTAGATTTCCATCGACCCACAAATCCGGTAGTTCGGCCAAGGTTGGCTGTATTTTTGTGGTTGTTTGAGACTGAAACTGCTTGCAAGTTGCTCGAAACTGACTTGGGGAGTTTGTTGGCAGAGGTGGGATTGCGATCGTACAATTCCGAAGAAGCTCAGCAACCAAAACTTTATGCTGGCGACAGCATTCAAATAATCCAAGTTCAAAAGTCATTAGTCATTAGTCAGTAGTAGACAAGATTGCAAAACACACAAACAATGGGGAAAAGCATCTGCGTTTATCTATGTTTATCTGCAGTTTCCCTATCAATCAAAAAATCTGCAATAAGTCTACTAATGACTAATGACTAATGACTCCTAACTAAACAAACTTTTTCGCTTCTGCCAAAGCCGCCTCAAACTTGAGCAATACATCCTTTTCTGTGTGAATAACTTTCTCTTGTTCCAGCAGCGGGCGGCCAAAGCGAAAAATGCCGTCCTGTTCTACGTGCTCTACATAAGGTAGCGTTTCTGGATGCGGCAAAAATTTTCTGCCAATTGTGTACGGCGTGTGGAAAGAAAAACTAAAATCGGGGAACTTGTCGCTCTTGATTTCCAGGTAGTAAAGCGAGTAATAATCTTTGGTTTCGGAGTACACGCATTCGCGGCACTTATTTACCAATTTGCGGTTCTGATAGAAAAAATCCCACTTATCCCAATAGTAGCCATCTTTCATCATTTCCTCGTGGTCCTCGCACAGTTCGAGATATAATTTGTCAGCATCCGCCGGACGGTAGAAGTAAAGCATGGCGTAGGGCATTTCAATCAGTAACTTGACAGCTTGATTTTTTCGCTGATACCATTCTTGCTGGTGAGTTTCGTAGACTTCCTTATATTTAATTGCTTTAAAGCTGTTGAGCTGATTTTCTTTTGCCCACCGCGACGCCCAAACTGTCCAGTAAGCTAGCTGGAAGGTTGCTGAAATTTCCGCCGAACCTTGTTCTTTCCAGTCGGAAATGATTTTTTCCCACTCGGAACTAAAAGCTACTCGGGATTGTTCGTTTTCGGCGGGGTTTTCTGTATTGATTGGGGAGGCTGTTGGGCGATTATTTTGAATCAGCCCTTTGGGTTCTTGGCGCCAATTATTAATATCGGTTGGCGTTAAACTTAAGATGAATCTTCTTTCGTGAACGGGATATTCTAAATGGATTCCTGATTTGCGGAAAGAGCGGTATTCTAGAATAGGGAGTTTGCCTTGTTCAATCCACTGCTGGCGTTCTGCTGGCGAACACTTGAGTATTGCTTCTACTTCTACCGGATCGACGGCTAATTCACTTTTGAATGTCTCCCAAAATCTTTCTTGTTCCGCTGGGTTTACTTCCAGCACGGATACAATTCGGTTGACGAGGTGATCTGTTTTATCTTGGCAATTTTCGGGAAGTCCTAAAAAGTCGAGGAGTTTGGTCTTGAGTATGCGTCTGGCAGAGATTAGCTCGGCTAACATGAGAAGCTCCAGTAGAGTCATGACTTGCGCCCTTGAATTGGCAAGATTTGCACAAGTCTTATATATCTTAATAGATTCTCCTGGGTTGTTGACAATTGAAATGTCCGCGCCAGCGAAGCTATCCCGAACCCGCGTGCCTTCGAGAATGGTAGGGAATTGCCCAACCTCCGCTCCATGCTTAAGCCAAAATACTCAAAACAAGGCTAAAAGACCGATCGACCTTTTGGCCTTATTGGCTAAAATCGATAATTGCGATCGCGCACCCACAAACTCACAGGCACAGCATGGCCTGTTTTGTCAACCTTTACTTCTACCAAAAAAGATTGTCGCTGATTCCTTTGAGCTTCGCTAATCTCCTGATTGACTTTTTCCCTTTCATCCTCTGGCATATAATAAGTTTCTAAGCCGTATTCCATCCGCCAACTGTTATATTTGCCCTTAATTGCGATTTGATTGGCGGGCAAATTGGCGGGATTTTCCAGACTGACGCGGACGGGTTTCCAAGCTTGGGGGCGGCCGGGATTAGTCGCCGCTTTTGGCGCTTCTAAGATTACATAAAAACTGGTTTGTGGCTTGGGATTGTGCGTATTTTGCGGACAAGCAACCCCGGGCGGACAAGGTGTTTTTTCCGCAGGTAAATCTTTCCAGCCTGGGAGTTTTTCGAGATTTGTGCGATCGGAAATATCATAGCTCAAAACTTGGTAATATCCGCGCAGAAAATCGTAAGGATCTACTGGTGCTGTTTGCAGGACAACTGTTTTGCCAGTAATAAAAGTGTAAACTGCGGTGGCGGGTACGGCGGCAATTAGTCCGATTTGCAGGACCAAAGGAACCCACAGCCGCCACGCGGGAAGGCGTTTTGCCTCCCGAGGAAGGGTGAAGGATGGGGGATTAGCGCTGGTATCTGCTATTTCGGAACTTTGAGCTGTTAAATCTTGCTTTTCGGTGTTCATATTGGGAATTGGGAATTGGTTCGCAGAATAATATCGTTGACCTTTGAATCGGAATAATAATCTTCCGATTGCAGTGCAAGGGGGACGATCGCACTATAGTAGAATGCTCCTATTCATCGGGGATTTTTGCGAAGTGGCGCTCGAACCACAAACCCGCAGCAATTACGCCAATTCCGCACAAAACAAAGACAAAAGATTTGAGCAACAATCCTGTATTGTATTCAAACAGTCGGCTGATAATTTGCAGGGTGATTAATACCATGCCTCCCCAAAAAGTCTGGCGGTTTCCTAAAGCTAAACCTTCTCGGATTAAGCCGACAGCAAGCAAAAACAAGAAAACATTGAACAGAAAAGTCGCTAATTGAGGAATGGGAGTAAAACTCAGGTGAAAAAGCGGTATAAAGGCGCTGGCGAGGATTAAAATGCCGATCGCACCTGTGGTCAAATTCACTTTTTTTTGTTTCGGCCGCCGGAGTTCCAAACGTCCCAAACGCAGCCATTCAAACACCGTGAAACCGCCCAAAACAGCCACATTTGCCAGCAAAACCCAATCGGGATCGGTTGGCGCAGGATTCGGCGAATCTTGCCAAAACCCGTAGAAAGAAAGAAGATAAAACAAACCGGCGAGAAACAGCAGTGCTAAACTGCGGGCGGTAGGTTGAAACAGCCTGCTGTGTACCTTCGGCCACATTGCATCGTCGTATCCCCACAGCAAAGCGGGCGGTAGGGCGCAAAAAATTGCAACACCCCAAGTTGAATTTAACCCTTGGGCAATTGAAACTTGTAGGGAAAAAATTATCGCGATCGCACCTATGGCAAAAATAGCACGCGATCGACACCAATAAGCCAGCGGCACAAACATTATACTGGCTGCGATCGGCATTTGCCGCACCAAAACTTCCAGCCAAGAAAACTCGACTTTGGAAGACCAATCTAACACGGCAAGCCCATAGCCCAAACCGATCAAAAGTGCGGACAAAACGCCCAAGGAAGTCAACCGCAAACTGTAAGCCATTCCGAGCACGCCGATTCCCCAAGCCAGGAAAAGTCCGTAGGAAGAACCGCCAATGTGGAACATTTGCGCCATCAATGCCATATTTGCTCCCAAAATCAGAGATCCTAACAGCAACAATCCTTCACCTAGGAGTTTGTTTCGCCCTTTTGTTGCGGGCATATTTGGATGGGAGTTTTGGCTTCGGGATGGGGGAATTCGCCACAGATAGAAACCCGCTGCATTGACTGCTACGAAAAGACTTAGCAGCATTGCGACTCTCACTTCTCGCGACCAAACTTGCCAGTTGGCGGCTACAAAGGTGATGACTCCTATACCGAGGAGAATGCCGCCGAGACTCATCAGAATGCTGAGGAATCGGTTGCGGGAGGCGGTTTCGAGTGTGTTGAATTGGTAGCGTTCCGAAAGTTGTTGGTAGAATGAAGTGTCGATGAGTCCTTCTGCTTGCCAGAGTTTGGCTTCTTCCCGCAACTCGCGCCGAAATTTATCTGAAATCATTGTTTATATTCCAGAGGATTTGAACTCAATACGCTTGGGCCCGAGCCCGATCCCCCCTAGCCCCCCTTAAGAAGGGGGGGACAAGAAGTTACTCAAAGTCCCCCTTTTTAAGGGGGATTTAGGGGGATCTCCGGGGAATAAACAGTTTTAACCCAAGCGTATTTGATTTGAACTGTGATAGTTTTTAATATGTCACTTGTGGGGCGATCGTCGGTGGAGGCTGGGACACCTGCTGAACTAGCACAGCAGTTTTGATTGATATCCTTCGGCTGTTGAAACCGTTTCTACACAAACAAACTCCCAGCAGAAAGGAACGAATAAATCAAGGAATGTAATATTATGGTACAAGCTCAATCTAAAAAATTAACTTTTGACGAGTACCTTAATTACTCAAATGATACGGGTCAACGCTATGAGTTAATTGATGGGAAGTTAATAGCTTTGCCACCAGAATCTGAACCTAATAATTTCATTGCTAACTATCTATTTTTCTATCTTGCTAGCAGCGGGCTAGTGCCACTCAGGCTGATTAAAACGCATAATTGCGAGGTTCAAGTTGCCGTTTTGCGATCGGGAGATGCGGCCAACCGCTACCCCGATTTGATAATTCTGGAACCTGAACATATTCCGCTGACAGCAACCAGGCTAACTATCACTTTCGATATGCTGCCTCCTCGGTTTGTTGTGGAGGTAGTGAGTCCGGGTAGAGTGGGCAGCGATCGGGATTACGATCGCAAACGAGCTCAGTACGCAGCGCGGGGCATCGCAGAGTATTGGGTTATCGATCCAATAGAAGAAGTGGTGACGGTTTTGCGGCTTGAGGAGGGGCAATATGTTGAGGTTGGGGTATTTCGAGATGGAGAGGCGATCGTATCTCCGATGTTTCCACAGCTAAATTTGACGGTTCAACAGATTTTGAGTGGATAGGTTTAAGGGCGGATCAACAGCTAATTGGTTAGCATTCATCTAACCAGTCACTTTTCCTAGTAACGCAGAATTTTGTTTCAATCGCCGATCGCAATTTAGCTTGATTGCAACTATGAATCATTTGTTGTCGAGGATTACAATCCTCGATGTTTCAATGCCTCATAGGGTTTTATGGTAATTGCAACCGGAATTACTTCCTGCTGTCGATCGCACTGGCGATCGCCTGCGGACTGGAAATGTGATATCAATTCTGGCTGCGCCGGAATGATATAGAGGACACGGCAGTGCCGTTTCCCTACAATAAATCTGGCGTAGGGAAACGGCCAGGCGCGGTGTCCTGATTGCGGGTTATATTAATTCCGATGCTACCGGATTTGATATGAGAGGGGTTGGCGATCGGTGAAGCAAGTGCTGGCAAAATAGCCGTACTAGCCACAATCACCGCAATACTGTTTGGCGATCGGCAAAGGTGGCCCATCAGCTTGTGGTGTTAACTGATGTTTAACCCAGTTCTAAGGTTGTCACCCCAAACACTTGATTTAGGGGTAAAATTGGTGGCGTTAATGTGTACATTCGTGCAGTTTCAAAAACTGGTTTCATTCCGTACTTTTCAGCCAGATTAATACCTTCTAAATTGGTATCAGGCACATCTAAAAATACAGTAACATCAGGTACTTTTGCCATTAACCCTTGCAATAATAATTCGGCAAAATAGACATTATCGGCAAATAACGGCCCAATTTTATACCCCTGACTGCAAACTCTTAAAACGCCATAACCGCTTAGTTTTCCCTGATGTTTGACACCGAAAGCGATTATTTCAGGTTGTTGAATCCAATGCTTTAAAAAAACCGGACGGGGAACAGGAAAATGTTGAGAATCATAGGCTAGAATTTCTTCCCAAGGAACGGTTGAAAGTGGAATCAGATCGTCAGGAATAACTCCAAATCCTCGACCTTGATAACGAATGTGACGGTTAGCTAATTTAAAACCAGATTTTTGATAATTTTCCTGTTGGGCAATAACGCCATCCAAACCAATATTTCGCGTTCCTAAATATTCGATCGCGGCTTGCCACAATTTTAATCCCCATCCCTGGCCCCGAAAGGAAGGTTTGACAATATAAAAACCAATAAAACCAAAACTGGAGTCATAGGCAACGGCAGAAATTGAAGCAATAGGTTCATCATTCAAATAACCCATGAAAAATCCTTGAGGATCGGTTTGAAAAAAACATTCGGCATCATAATATCCGGGGTTCCAACCTTCTGCGGCTGCCCAATCTACTGCTAAATTAAGTTCCGATATCGTCATCCGGCTAATCATCCATTGTTTTTGGGTCATATTTTTTTACTTAAAGTTATTGGATATGGGGTTTTTGGTGGTTGCAACATCCGCTACCAGTTCCTGCGCTGTTACTGCCACCATTTTTCAATCCCTAATAGGGGTTTAGTTTGATTGCGGCGTCCTGTTTTTAGGGCGATTCCCAGCGCTCCGAAGCTGTTTCAATCCCTAATAGGGGTTTAGTTTGATTGTGGCCTGACGAACAAGGTCGCGGCGGGTGTTATCAATACGTGTTTCAATCCCTAATAGGGGTTTAGTTTGATTGTGGCTCGACCTGCACACCTGCGATTATCCGGCGCGGGGTTTCAATCCCTAATAGGGGTTTAGTTTGATTGCGGCATAGCTCAGGGCGACGCGTTCTCTTGGGATGCCTACAGTTTCAATCCCTAATAGGGGTTTAGTTTGATTGCGGCACGGATACTGTGCGCTTATTCCAGCTACGACGAACTGTTGTTTCAATCCCTGATAGGGATTTAGGTTGATTGCAACATTACAACCAAGGCTAATGCCTGTGGGTTTGTGCGCGTGTTTCAATCCCTGATTGGGATTTAGGTTGATTGCAACCTTTGGTGACGCCATTGAGGGAATCCTTGACCAACTCATAGTTTCAATCCCTGATAGGGATTTAGGTTGATTGCAACAAAACTTAAGAAGTTGCTGAAATAGATAAAAGAGCGTTTCAATCCCTGATAGGGATTTAGGTTGATTGCAACCTCGCACAGGCGATCGAACTCCCAGAGGAAGAAGGGTTTCAATCCCTGATAGGGATTTAGGTTGATTGCAACCCTACTCAACTTTTCCCAGGTTACACCAGCGACGGGTTTCAATCCCTGATAGGGATTTAGGTTCATTACAACCGACCGGGCGACGAATGGGTGCGAGGCAAAGGCCCTATTCCGTTTCAATCCCTGATAGGGATTTAGGTTGATTGCAACAGCATCACCAAGAAAAATAGCCGCTTCATCAAGAAGGTTTCAATCCCTGATAGGGATTTAGGTTGATTGCAACCCTACGAATCTCCCAAAAGCAAATTAATGCTTACTTGTTTCAATCCCTGATAGGGATTTAGGTTGATTGCAACTCGATCCTAAACTTCGAGGCAATTTTACTTGATGGGTTTCAATCCCTGATAGGGATTTAGGTTGATTGCAACGGAATTAAATTTATCCAAGTAAAAGATATTCCTGAGTTTCAATCCCTGATAGGGATTTAGGTTGATTGCAACAACTTCTTATTATTTAGGCAAAAGCTTTTATCTAGAGTTTCAATCCCTGATAGGGATTTAGGTTGATTGCAACGTGAGATAACTTATATGGCGAGCTACGTTTCTATATTTCAATCCCTGATAGGGATTTAGGTTGATTGCAACCTTAATAATTGCGGATGGGGTTCATTCACAAAAAGTGCGTTTCAATCCCTGATAGGGATTTAGGTTGATTGCAACAATAAATGCGTTATACATCCCAGAGAATAAATCGCTGTTTCAATCCCTGATAGGGATTTAGGTTGATTGCAACCATACTTGTCTTGAGATTGTACCCGCAAAATGTACAGGTTTCAATCCCTGATAGGGATTTAGGTTGATTGCAACATTCGGCATCAGGGCTAGTATCTTGATTTTCCCAGTTTCAATCCCTGATAGGGATTTAGGTTGATTGCAACGTAATGCTAAAGGTAATCTTCCTGGATTTCTCTATAAGTTTCAATCCCTGATAGGGATTTAGGTTGATTGCAACAGTTAGTTTCTGAAACTCTTACTGTATTTAGTTTTCAAGGTTCGTTTGCGTCTGTACATATTAAAAGTACCATTTCAATACCGACCTGTCAAGAGGCCAAATTTTCAACAAACCTCAAAACCTTTCACAGCAAGCAATACAGCATTTGCGTCGGATTTTTCATAAAGAGCCTTAAACCCATACTACGCAACTGATACAGCCGAAAAAAATTACCCCCTCAAAAAAACACCTACCATAGACGCAAAACTCAACCATCAGCCCGATTCAAATTCCAGTCGTAAGGCAAAAAAACGATCGCCCATCCATCACCCACAGCCGCCTCCGCCCCCAAATAACCGCCCACATACTCAGCCACCGAACCCGTCGCCTTTACAAAATCCTCGCCGTACCACTTAAAAATCTTGCTCAAATAAAGCGTCTTTTTCTCGGCATCATATCGCACCTTATCAGGATTGTGAATAAAACGGCTGGCATCCGCTTCTAGTTGAGTCCGTACCGACTCCGGGAAATAAGCCCCCCGGCGCAGCAGAGGGCACCCGACTGAAGCGCAAACTAATGCAAAATGGATGCGCGGTTCGGCAAATTCCGGCCGCAAAATTGCGTGTTCGATTTGATTGAGACTGTACTTTTTGCCGCCAATAATCGAATTTGAACGGGTGAAAAAATCCAAAAAACTCAACCAGTTGGGAATTCCCAAAACTTTGGGACGGATGGACGCGATCGGATATACTTCGAGAACTTGAGAAATTGCGATCGCATTGTACGCATTCAGCCACAGCGCCAGCCGCGCACCCGCATCGGTACATTCCGCCAAATCCAAATCGGCCAAACTTTCCAGCCACGCCTTCAAAATATCCGCCCCCTCAGCTTTCCAGCGCCGATAATTGACGCGGCCGAAATCGTCAACGTAGCGTTGCAGCAACTCGTCCCAAATCCTAAAGTCGATCGTACCGATCATTTATTACTATCCATATGATAAGGCGGGCATTGCTTTAGCTTCTGCTTCTATTTAATACTACCGTCAATCGATTTGAGATTTGAGATTTGAGATTTTAGATTGACCCCACGGATAAATGCGGGGGCTTGAGGATTTTCGATTTGAGATTTTCGATTGATTCCACGGATAAATGCGCGGGCTTGTACCATCAAGAAATTCTTGGTCAACCGAAATAACACCTGCAACGGTAGCATTTTTTAGATTAGCCCCGTCAAACGGGATCGGGTTAAATTAGCATCGCTCAAATTAGCACCTTGTAAATTAGCTTGCCGCCAAGAAGCCCCGCTCAAATTTGCCCCCGATAAATTAGCTTCCCTAAAATTTCCTCCTCTCAAATCTGCCCCTGGCAAATCCGCATTTGCTAAACTCGCCTGCGCTAGGGGAATGCCGATCAAATCGCAGCCCGGAGACTGGTTAGCTTGCCGCAACTAATAGACTTGCTGGGGGTTAGCTGCAATCACCGGTGCAGCCAACCCGAACATCTGTCCCCATGAAACTGCTCCCAAATTTACAGATTTCCTGCTCTTTACCTTCTACAATCTTAAAAGATTCTTAATTTCAACTTCTACAGGGATCGGTTTCTTCCGGCACAACACCAATCCCACTTTGAGCGGCAATTTTTTAAATTCCCCTTACCTCCCTAACAAACTATGACGGATCGAACCAACTTTTTCGATAAACTGTTAGCGGCTGTTGAAAACAATCAAAGTTTGCTGTATTTAGCTCTCGACCCCGACCCGGAAACCTTGCCCGCGCTGGTTTCGATGACTGGGGAGGAAACTCAAACTTTTGTAACTGATTTGTTGTCAAAGCTAAAAAGTGCGATCGACCAAACAGCCGATTTAATCTGTGCCTGCAAAATCACCCTCGGTTTTTACCAATCTCTCGGTATTCCCGGTTGGGCATTGCTGCAAGAAATTTTAACAATTATTCCCCCTCACCTGCCAGTAATTTTAGATGCCAAACACTGCGATTTAAATACCAGCACAGTGTTTGCCAAAATTGTATTTCAAGATTGGCGAGTTGACGCTATTACTTTAAGTCCCTATCCCGGATTCGACCAAGTAGCGCCATTTTTGTTATACGCTGGAAAAACTGTTTTTGTCCTCTGTGCCACCGCCAACCCGTCAGCGGCGGCTGTGCAAGAATACCCGACGCCAAACAACCCTTTTTACTTGCAATTAGTCCGACTCTCTCAAACTTGGGGAACTCCCGAAAAAGTCGGTTTAGAAGTAGGAGTAATGCCGGATATGTTAGCCCGCATCCGCAAAGAGGCTCCTGAACGCCTGATTTTAGTCGAAGGAGACATCCCGGTAGAAAATGACCTCACAGAAGAAAACGACCTCGCACAACTGCTGGCGGCCGGTTTAAGCAAGAATGGTGAAGATTTATTGCTGCCAGTCCCCCCGAGTTTATTAGCGGGGAAAGAGCCGCGCCGAGAAATTGAGAAATTGCGGGATAGTATAAATCAACAGAGGCTGCGGGCGATCGAAGGTAGTCCCACTTGCGAACTGTGGCTGCCCGATGTTTGCTTTTTACAACCGGAACCTCACCGCGATTTAATCTTGCAACTTTATGACATCGGCTGCGTAGTTTTTGGCGACCACGTACAAGCATCGGGAGCCGTATTTCCATATTACATCGACTTGCGGAAAATTATCTCAATTCCGCAGATATTCCATCAAATTGTCAGCGCTTATGCAGACATTCTTAAAAACTTAAAATTCGATCGCATTGCCGGAATTCCCTACGGTTCTTTACCCACAGCAACCGGTTTAGCCTTGCGGATGGAACGCCCGATGATTTTCCCGCGCAAGGAGGTGAAAACTTACGGTGCAGGTAAGTTGATTGAAGGGCATTTTCAGGCAGGAGAAACGATTGTCGTAGTCGATGATATTTTGATTAGCGGCAAAAGCGTGATGGAAGGCGCGGCTAAGTTAAAATCGGCTGGCTTGAATGTGGAAGACATTGTAGTATTAATCGACCACGAACAGGGAGTCAAAGATAAGATGCAGGTCAACGGTTATCGCGCACATTCTGTGTTAGCGCTTTCGGAAATAGCTGAAATTTTGTATCGAGCAAATCGCATTGATACCGAGCAATTCAATCTTTTGACTGCGGAACATTAAATTATAAAATTTCTAGTTACCAGGCAGAGCCTGGTAATTAATACCCGGAGGCTGTGCCTCCTTTATTTATGTCTCATTTGCCTTGTTTTAGTGGAGGCAGAGCCTCCTGAAAGGCGTTTCCAGGCAGAGCCTGGAAACGAGTAAAGGTAAATAGATCAACCTTGCAAAACTTCAATTAAAGCATTGCCCATTGCCCGACAGCCGACGAGTTTCATGCCTTCTGACATGATATCACCAGTGCGATAACATCGATCCAAAACTTCGACAACTGCTTGCTCGATTTTATTAGCAGCTTCCGGCTGATTTAAGGCGTAGCGCAGCATCATTGCCGCACTCAAAACTTGCGCGATGGGATTAGCTTTATCTTGTCCCGCGATGTCCGGTGCGGAACCGTGCACGGGTTCAAAAACCCCCGGCCCGTTTGCTCCCAAACTAGCAGAAGGCAGCATCCCAATGCTACCAGTTAGCATCGCCGCCGCATCGGAAAGAATGTCGCCGAATAAATTGCCGGTGACAATTGTATCGAACTGTTTCGGCCAGCGAATTAACTGCATTGCTGCGTTGTCAACGTAAATGTGAGAAAGTTCGACATCAGGGTATTCTGAAGAAAGGGCAATAATGCGATCGCGCCACAGTTGCGAAACATCCAAAACATTCGCTTTATCAACGGAACACAGCCTTTTCCCCCGCTTCCTGGCCGTCTCAAAAGCGACTCGCCCGATTCTGTCAATTTCTGACTCGGTGTAAGCCATCGTATTAACACCGCGTTTTTCGCCTGTTTCCGTCTCAAAAATACCTTTCGGTTTGCCGAAGTAAATGCCGCCGGTGAGTTCGCGGATGACCATAATATCCACGCCTTCGACAACTTCCCGTTTCAAACTAGAAGCATTAACCAATTGCGGTAAAATAGTCGCAGGACGCAAATTTGCAAACAATCCCAATCCGGCGCGCAGTCCTAATAATCCTGTTTCCGGGCGCTGTTCGCGGGGCAAATTATCCCACTTGTAACCGCCAATTGCTGCCAACAATACTGCATCGCAGTTGCGGCATTTTTCCAGTGTTTCTTCGGGTAGCGGATTGCCTGTTGCATCAATAGCAGCGCCGCCCATTAAAGCTTCTTGAAATTCAAAGCCGATGTCCAATTGTTGACCGACAAGTTTCAGGACATCTACCGCCACAGCGATAATTTCAGGGCCGATGCCGTCTCCTGGTAAAAGAGTGATGCGGTAGTTTTGAGTCATATCGATTTTGGAGTTTTGATTTGAGATTTGAGATTGAGAGTTAATGGGAATTCTTTGGAAATGCAAGACATTCTCACAAGGTTATAATCATATCAGGATAAGCAACCTCAGAATTCATTATGACATTCCCGACTTACCCGCCTGCTCAAGCTGAACCGCCTTTAGACCCCCGGCAGAGTTTGCCAACAATGTATGATTTACCTAGCGAAGACCCAAAGGAGCCCGGTTTGCCAGATACATTTCATTTAGATCAGCCGCAACTCTTGGAATTCACGTTTTTGCCGCCGGGATGGGATGCCGAACAAGTCTTTACAGCCAGTGACCTAAATTTGTATTACGATGCAACACAACCGCGCTGGCATAAACGCCCGGATTGGTTTGCTGCGGTGGGTGTGCCAAGGCTTTATCAAGGGCGCGATATGCGTTTGAGTTATGTAGTTTGGCAAGAACGGGTAAATCCGTTTGTGGTGGTGGAATTGCTATCGCCGGGCACTGAAGATGAAGATTTAGGGCGGACTGTTCAGCAAGCTGGGGAACCGCCGACTAAGTGGCAAGTTTATGAACAAATTTTGCGGATTCCTTACTATTTTATTTTCAGTCGCTACACGGATGAATTGCGAGCTTTTCATCTTGTAGGAGGCCACTATGAACCTGCAGAATTAATTGATGGGCGGTTATTTATTCCTGAGTTGCAGTTGAGTTTAGGTTGGTGGCAAGGCACTTATAAGAGTATGAATCGGTTGTGGTTGCGGTGGTTTACGGCCCAAGGAGGGTTGATTTTGAGTCCGGGTGAAAGAGCAACGGCGGCGGAACGGCAACTGATAGAATCTCAACAGCAACTGACAGAATCTCAACAGCAACTGACAGAATCTCAACAGCGAGAGGAAAGACTAGCGGCGCGGTTGCGGGAGTTAGGCATCGATCCTGAAGAGTTGGTTTAATAGTTCTCGCACCCAGGCCTGGTGAAACCCGGTTTCTTCCTTCTATTTCTCGTGACCACGAATTTCTTGATGGTACCCGCCACGTGATTTAATCCGTGGAATCAATCCAAAATCTAAAATCTAAAATTCTCAAGCCCCCGCATTTATCCGTGGGGTCAATCCAAAATCTAAAATCTAAAATCTAAAATCGAATGACTCGTCCCAAAACTCGTAGAAACCGGGTTTCTAGCCCCCATGCGTAACTCTTGCTTGAGTGTTCCAAAAGCCCGTGAAGCGCAGCTATCCCGTAGGGAATCGTCCAACCCCTTTTCAACTCCTCGAATCCGCGCAACAGGAGTGAAATAAGATAACAATAGTTCGATCGCACGCACGTACAAAAACATCGGCAAGGAGTCGCGCAGTGGCAGAGGGCGAAGGCATACCAACATCAGCACAGATTGATTCTCGGGACTATTCTTGGGCTTTTTGGCCGGTCGTCCCCCTCTATCCCTACAGCAAGCGGCGCACCATCCGCAAGGAAATAGTCAAGGACACAATCTGGACTTTTGACCAGCTACAAGGCATTTTCTACGTTGTCGTCCCGATTCGGATGACAGTAATTAAATTAGAACCCGAAGGCCTTCTCGTCTACGCCCCCGTTGCACCGACTCCTGAGTGCATCCGCTTGGTAAAGGAGTTAGTAGCAGAGCACGGCGAAGTTAAGTACATCTTGCTGACAACGGTTTCGGGCCTCGAACACAAAGTTTTTGTCGGCCCCTTTGCGAGGAGTTTTCCCGAAGCGCAGGTGTTTGTCGCCCCGCAGCAGTGGAGTTTCCCCGTGAATTTGCCGCTGAGTTGGCTGGGTTTGCCCGCCAAACGCACTTCTGTACTGCCTTTTGACAGCAGCAACACGCCGTTAGCCGATCAATTTGACTGGGCAATTCTCGGCCCGCTGGATCTCGGTTTGGGCAGATTTGCAGAAGTTGCGTTATTTCACAGACGATCGCGCACGCTGATGCTAACAGATTCCATAGTTTCCATTCCCGAAAATCCGCCCGCGATCGTCCAACTCGACTCCTACCCGCTGCTGTTTCACGCCAAAGACAGCGCCTCGGACACGGTGGCAGATACCCACGAAAATCGCCGCAAAGGGTGGCAGAGAATCGCCTTATTTGCCATGTATTTTACGCCTAGCGTGCTGGAAGTGCCGCCGTGGTCGGAGGTATTTGCCAAGGCACGAGAAGCGCCAGAACGCTCTATAAAAGCTTATTTCGGGTTATATCCGTTCAAGTGGAAAAAACATTGGGAGCGATCGTTTGAGGCTTTGCGGGGAGGGGGGCGGTTGTTTGTCGCGCCGATTTTGCAGACTTTGATTCTCAACCGCGCGCCCAGGGAAACTCTCGATTGGGTGGATAAAGTGGCGAGTTGGGACTTTCAAAGGATTGTACCTTGTCACTTCGATAGTGCGATCGACTCCCGGCCGCGTGAATTTCGGCAAGCATTCTCGTTTCTGGAAAAACACTCGCCTGTTAATTCTTTACCCGAAGATGATTTTAAATTGCTCAGGCAGATTGATGTGGGTTTGAATAAAACTGGTTTGGTTCCGCCTGCGAAAGACAAGGTTTAATCTTACATCTTGCACCTTTGTTAAGAACAGGCAAGATGCCTGTTCCACAAAACTTAATTTTCTTGTGGAACGGGCATCTTGCCCGTTCCTAAACAGCTAATTGATAATAGTGCAACATCTCAGTTTAATCTTATACCATTTTTTCAAAGATGTGATAGACTTGTGTAAAAAGTAAAGGCGAGAATTACAATGTCTGGTCGTCCTCATATAAAAATTACAGAATCTGTAGAAGATTTACGAGAAATCCTCAAGCAACAAAAAAGAATACTAGCTTATAATAAAGTTCAAATGCTTTATTTATTTCAGTCAAAACAAGTAGAAACTGTTCGGGAAGTATCCACAGTTTTAGGTAAAAGTGAGCCAACGATTCATCGCTGGCTCTCCCAATATAGAAAGGGCGGTCTGGAAAATTTGTTAAAAAATAGGCAGGTTTTCGGTCGCCCAAAAAAGTTCTCAGTTGAAGTAGCAGCTTCATTGCAACAAGAGTTGCGAGACCCCGAAGGGTTTCAGAGTTATAAAGAAGTTCATCTCTGGCTCTGGTTGATTAAAGGAATAGCCAGTAGTTACTCGGCTGTATATTCTTTAGTAAGAGGGGAATTTAAAAGTAAATTAAAAATTCCAAGACCTCGCAGTATTTCTCAGAAATCTACGGCAATTAATGAATTTAAAAATAACTTGCATCAACAGATAAAAGCTTTACTACAAAAAGCTTTACCTCAAGTAAACAAATATAAAAAAGTCATGTTTTGGTGCAGTGATGAAACTCGACTAGGACTGCATACAATAAAGTCGGCGCAAGCTGACGCTTTCAGGCGTAAAGCCTGTCGGGAAGCATCAATGGAAATTTGAGTGCTTTTGGCTGTATGGGGCAGTATCGAGCGCTACTGGAAAAAGTTTTTTTTGGGAGTTTTCGCATTTAGACAAAGTTTGTTTTGAAGCATATTTACAACTTTTGTCAATACAATATCCTGCTGAATTACACATCATTCAAGTTGATAACGCACCCGCTCATAATTTAGGCTCATCTGAATTACCAGACAATATTATTTTACTATTTCAGCCTCCGGCTTGTCCCGAAGTAAATCCCACCGAAAGAGTGTGGGAATATCTCAAAGATTCTTTAGCTTGGTCGGTGTTTAGTAATCTTGACGAACTCCGCACAAAAGTCCAGGAAATTTTGGCATCTTTCACCGATCGCGTCATTGGTTTTCTCACCGGATGGTCTTGGATTTTACATTCTTTATCTCTATCACATCTTTAAAAAAATGGTATTACATCTTCCACTCTTCTCAAGAACAGGCATCTTGCCTGTTCCACAAAGAATGAATTTCTTTATTGTGGAACGGGCATCTTGCCCGTTGCTAAACAGGTAATTGAGAATGGTGCAACATCTCAGTTCACTCAGATATCTGTAGGGACAGGGCATTGCCGTGCCCTTACCTTTCGCACTTAAACTCATCAAACTTCACCACTTCCGACTCTGGTTTCCGCGTATCAAAATAGTAGCTGCTAACCGTACCCTTCCCCGTATCAAAAATAGTAAAAGCCGTAATATCGTTACTCTCAATATACGGCAGCGGCCGCCCGTCTTCTCCCAACAAAGGCGCAACAGTCGGCACCACAGGTTCCAATCCGTTCGGGTCTCCAATAGCGCTGTAATCTTCCCGATATCCCGGCGGCACAAATCGGCGCTTTTCCCCCGCAAAAGCACCGTAACTGTTGCCCACATTAGAAGTCTCCAAAAAGTGCATTCCGCTGGAACTTACAAATCGATTCCACAAGTGCGAATGTCCGTAAAATACTAACTGCACCCCCGCTGTTTCTAGTAGTGGCACTACATCCCGAATCAGATAATCTTGCTGTTTCGGATACTCGTAACGCACCATTTTAATCTCGCCATCAAGAGCGCGATCGACTATTTGCACAGGGTCAGTATAAGCAGGTACAATATTGTCACCCAGAGAATGCGGCGGGTGGTGAAACATCACAATTTTATATTTTGCCTGCTGGAATTCCGAACTTTTTAACTCTTGTTGCAGCCAAGTATATTGAGCGCTACCCTTGACAATCGGCTCAAAAATATGCTGTCCGTATCCCCATTTTTCGGGATTATTAAAATCTTCGTTTCGTTCCCGATACCTTCCCCTGGCACCCGGCTCTAAATTCGGAGTTCGCCAGATATTGGTAACATACAAAGTTACTAACCGCACGTCCCCAAAAGTCACAGCATAGTAATTTTTGCGTCCAGAAAAGTTGAAAATTTCCTCATAGGTATCGCTATTAAAACTATTGTTTTTCCGCCATATTTCCCGCACTGAAGGGTCATTATTGGGATTCACAAATGCAGCTCGTTGAGCGTAGAATTTATCGGCAGTGGCGCGGGGAAAAGGATCGTTAAATTGGTCGCCGAGTGTGCTGTTGGTTGCAAACCTGCCCATGATTTCGTGATTGCCAATGGCGGGGAATAAAGGCGCGTGTTGGATCAGTTCGCCGCCGCTGTAAACTGTTTTGATGCCGTTTTTGTCCAGTTCGGAAAATGCGCGACCTTGCAGAGCTGGAAAGAAGGCGCGGCCTCGGTAGTCGTCAAACCATTCGGAAGCGCGATCGGGTATATTAATTAAATCTCCTGCCATAAAAACCGCGTCAACTCTCCCAATTGTTTCGGCTACTTTCTGGAGATTTGCTGCTGTCATAGGCATCAATTGATGGTCGGAAGTGAGGAGAATTTTGAGCGGGATTCCTGCTGCTGGTGTCGGAGAAAGAGTGAAAACCTTGCTGCTGACAGATGCGCCGTCTTCTCTTTCGCTGGTGACTCGATAAGGAATGCGAACACCGGGCTTTAAATTGGGGACTTCTGCTTCGTGCCGCCAGATGTCGCGGACAATTGGATTGCTGTCAATTATGCTTTGTTTGATTTCATCGGAGATGTGCGAGTCTTTGTCTTCGCGAGTGCGGCTTAGCTTAGTAGTATTGGCGGCCGTAATTTGATTCAAATTTTCGCCGTAATCAACCGTGTGGCGAGTACCGGCAAACTCGGTAAACCAAACAACTCGTACAGAGCTTGCTGTTGGGAGTTGCAGAAACGGATCGGTTAAAAGTTGAGGTTCGTTGAGGTAAGATTGCATCATGAAACCTAGCAAGAAAACAATCAAAATCAAAACAGCAAAAAACCAGGGAGTGCGGGGCAAATCTCTATGGTTTTCTAATTTATCAGGCAATGGTGTCAACATAAGTCATTAGCCATTAGTTGGTAGCGGCGGGTTTCACCAGCCAAATAGAACTCTCCACCCAAATACATATAAACCCGCCCCCGCCAACTTTAAATTTTAAACTACCAACCTTATCAAAAAGTTAAGAAATTAGTAAAATATCTCACATCTAACAAACTTCAACCATTTTTTCACATCTTCTGATCTCTCCATTCTCTTTCTCTGCGCCCTCTGCGCCCTCTGCGGTTAATTTTTTAAAAAAATCTTTCTCAAAAATGATTGAGACTTGCGATATAACATTCTTAACACCGTTCCTTCAATCTAAAATCTAAAATCTAAAATCTAAAATCCCATGACCCGCCACCTTCTCAAGGCTAACTGCAAAACCGTACACTTGGGCGGTTTTTCTCCGAATATCGAACCTGCTTTAAGGGTGGATTCGGGCGATCGCATCGATATCGAAACCTATTCAGGATATTATGTTGCTGACAAAGCGCCGCGCGAATTTCTGACGCCGGAATTTTTAGATATTTGTCAGAATTTGTCGAGCAACCGCAAAGTTGGCCCCGGGCCCCACTTGCTAACAGGCCCGATTTATGTTAATGATGCCGAAGCGGGAGACGTTTTAGAAATTCACATTGAGGATGTTTACCCGAGTTTACCAGTAGGATTTAATGCAATTCGCGCCGGATGGGGAGCTTTGCCTGAGTATTTTCCCGAATCGAAATTGCGGTTTATTCCGCTAGATTTAGAGCAAAAAATTGCTGAATTTCCCGCAGGTAGCGGCATTCTGATTCCCCTGCATCCTTTTTTTGGAATTATCGGCGTTGCCAATGCAGAAATCAACCGTTCTTCTATTCCTCCAGAGCGCTACGGCGGCAATATGGACAATCAGGAACTCCAACCAGGAACGCGGTTATTTTTACCTATTTTTCTGCGCGGCGGTTTATTGTCCATCGGCGACGGACATTCGGCACAAGGAGACGGTGAAGTTGACGGTACTGCAATTGAAACTTCGATGAACGGGACTATTAAAATTATCTTACGCAAGGATTTATTTCTGATATTTCCGTTTGCTGAAACGCCCACTCATATTGTGATTATGGGATTTGGTAAAACATTAGATGAAGCGTTTGAGATGGCGGTAAAACAGACAGTTTATTGGCTCCAAAATTTTGCGGCTTTCAAAGAAGAAGATGCTTATGTTTTGTGTTCCATTGCGGTAAATTTTCGGATTACGCAGGCTGTCAACAATCCCCAAAAAGGAGTTCACGGAATGATGCCCAAGTGTATTTTGCCGGAGGTGAAAATTATTGGTCACAGAGTTTGAGGTAGTATGATAACACGCGATCGACAAAAAAATTAAGATCGCGATCGCACAATCTACACAAATTTGTCACTGCTGTGGCCGATCGGGATCGCCATGCTGTTGACAATTAAGCTTAAAATGAGATAAGTTACAATATCTACCTAAATCGAACTCAACATGAAAAACCAGACTGACGATGTTGCCAAAAAAGATTTAGTCGATCGAGCTTTTGAGAGTGCAGAAATACCAGATCCGACAGCGTGGGTGCACGAACATTATTTTCTGGCTAATTTCGCCTATACTCTGGCCAACATTCAAGAACATTTGTCTGATGAGAGTTGCGAAATCGGCGAGAATGGCGAATCTGGCGAGGGGATATTATCGATCGATGCCAAAATTAGAGATATGTTGAGAGCTACTTTTAGCGACGACGGCTGGCAGTATGTCGAAAGTTTATTGTGAGTTTGGTAAAATCGATAACAATTTGTACGTTCATAACTTTAGAGCGTCCATTCTACCAGTTTAAAAAAAGAATGTAACTGTAGGCTCGTGCTCCCAACCCTGATATCGTCACTCATTCCTAATTCTTCAATTCTTTAATCTCAAACCTCAAATAGTATCAGTTTCCTCCCCCAACATTGACTAGCAAGTCAGAGGGCAGGGGTGCATTTCCACCACAATTTGACCCCGCCCAAAAACGGATACTTGCGAAGGACTCCTCTCGTGGATAGCTCAATATTTTAGACTAAGGTTCAAGATTTCAAATTCACCTGTCGAATCAATCAAAAATTTCAAATTTCAAATTTCAAATCGACTGACGTATTGTGATGTAGGATACTCTACGTCAACCCCAAATTACTGTCGCTAGGAATTTCGATGGATCGCACAAATTCCGCACTTTCTTCCGGCAAAGCAGTATTGATAAACATCCCGCTGCCCAACTCAAATCCAGCTTGCTTGGTGACTCTGGGAATAATTGCCATATACCAGTGAAAGTATTTTGTTGCCCGTTGGGCGATCGGCACCGATCGAATATTATAGTTGTAATCGGGATTGTTCAATCCGTAATAAAACTTAGCTAGTACAGTTTTAACAGTCTCAGCAAGATCCGTAATTTCCGCATCAGTAATCTCATCAAACGAAGAGGAATGCCGGCGCGGAAAAATCCAAGTGTGGAAGGGTGAAAGTGCAGCGTAAGGGATAAACGCTACAAAATGTTCACTCTCAAAAATTACTCTTTCTCCTGCGGCTAATTCATCTTCCAAAGTCCGGCAAAACAGACATTCTCCCGTGTCGTCAAAATATCTAATAGCTTCGTCGATGCGGCTGCGAAATTGACTTGGTACAACGGGCGTAGCTGCTATCTGCGAGTGAGGGTGTTCGAGAGAAGTTCCGGCAGTTTCACCGTGATTTTTGAAGATAATAATTGTTTCAATGTGGGGATTTTTTCTAATTTCTACATACCGCTGGCGGTATACTAAAAGTATGTTGGCAATTTCTTCAACCCTCAACAAAGCGGTCGTCAAATCGTGTCGCGGGTGTTCGACAATTACTTCGTGAACGCCGATTCCCGCCATTGTGCGGTGAATTCCCGATGATATCCTCATCCATTCTGCTGTCGGGGAGAGTGCGGGATATTTGTTGTGAATTGCCCGGACTTTCCAGCCAGTGCGATCGCCCAAACGGCAAGTTTCTAAGGTTCCGTCTTCCTCATTTCCCACGCAAAACGGGCAATCGGCACGGTGCGGTGGCACTACTGCTGCCCACTGTTTTTTGTTAGCGAATTGATCCGGTCTTGTCGCCCGTTCGGTGGCGATGATTACCCAATCTCTGGTAATTAGGTTTTGTCTAAGTTCAGACATTTTCTTACCTTCAGTTTCCGGGTCAAATTGTCTCTTATTTTAGATACATGATTTGTGATTTGTCATCGCTTTTTTGTAATATCTTAATAAATCTTGATTTTTAAATTGCCGCCTTGTAGTCGGCTAGATGCCCGAATTATTCAATAATTCTGGTGTCTAAAGTGGGTAAAGCTAATAGCAGTTTGAAGAAGTGAAAAAGAATCGTAAAATCGCATCTCTTGTCGGGCTAAAACTGACACTATTTACCGAGTTATTATGTCCGGTGAATGTTACCAAGCAGTTACCCAGCAAATATTTCCGAAAAAAAAATGTTGACATTAGTTCTGTTATTTGTTAGTAGTTATTGGTTATTTGATGACTTCGGTCGGAGTTTGGGCGATGCTCTACGGGATAGCTGCGCTTCACGGGCTTATTTGAAAAAACCAGGGTCGATTTATCTGAAAAGCAATATGAGAGAAATTATGTCGATTTCAGGAACAGAATGTCTGCCACTTTCAACCCTGGGTTGCATCTGTTCAATTGGGATTTCTGGAGATTGCAGCCAGATGTAAATCAGGTTGATTGTCTAGCCTTGAGTTTTACAGTTTCTCAAGAATCGAGCAAATTTATGAGGCGCTAAAGTTGTCTCGAAGGCGGAATCGGTGCCAGAGTATGATAAACTTCGCAGTCTTTGTATCATTAAGCGTCCTGCGAGGATGGCGACTGACTCTGAATTAAATTGGGACATTCCGGCCGCGATCGCATCTGGATTTACATATCCCAAACCTTCTAAAAATTTGGGTAATAATCCCAGAAAAACTATATTTTTGCCTGAACCGTTAGGGCCGCCAACCATGTAAATATTTAACCTAATAGTAATATTAATTTTATCGCTTGTCTCTTAGTCCCCCTCGGCTGGGACGAGAGTTTGTGTAGGATTGGTTTCAACCGCCGAACACTCAAAGGGATAACTAACTATTCCTTCTCTCCAAATGATATCTGAACCCAGCGGCGGAATAGTTCCACAGTAATACTGTAGCAACCATCAATTTCTCGAACCACATCGTGGCGTTCGAGAGTTTTTAGTGCTTCCTGTAAACTTGTCTCATCCATCCCTGTTTCTTGACTCAGCCTGTCGAGATTCATTCCTTCTAAGTGAGGTGCTAAGGCTTTTAAAATCTCCTGTTGTCCCGATGCGCCTTGCGCTGCTTGACCCCAAACTCCTGTAAAATAATAGCGACCTCTGCTGAAGAATTCCGGGTCGTTGATGACAGTTGCTACGTCTTCTAGTGTAAACATTGGATCGCGGGGGCGTCCGATTTCAAATACTTGGTCGTTGTAGAGGCGGACTAACAGAAATCCTACCAATTGCGTGAGGTAGGGTTGGCCGTGAGTTAGTTCATAAATGCGATCGAGTGCTTCAGGTTTGTAGTCGAGGAGAAAATCATCATCGGGATTGGCTAAAACTTGGCGAGTTGCACCTAGACTCAGGAAACCTACTCGGATGGGGGGGATAATGCTAGCAAAAAAAGGATTGAAATAATCCTCGGTCATTTCATCCAAGGTGTGCAATCCGGCAAAAACAAAGGCTACTTTAGAACTCATTTGCAGCATCCCTCGCAAAAAACCGATAAAATCTTGATTGATGTTCCCAGCGTCTATCAATTCTTCTATTTTTTCAAACTCGTCTAAAGCAACGATCAATCCACTTTCTACATTTGCTATTACTTGTTCGATGTAGCGTCCAAAAGTGAGATAGGGTAAATCGAGTAAATCGCGATCGGCAGGAGGTGCAATATTGACTGTTTTGGCAATGGCATCGGTGATGAATATTAGCAGTTCGCCGACTCCTTGAGAACAATCTCCTACCCGCAGCAAATTCACATAAGCTACCTGTACTTTTGAGCCTAAGCAGTTGCTAGCATTCAACAAAATCGAAGTTTTTCCCATCCGCCGATGACCGTAGAGAGCCACAGATTGAAGCGGATTGCCTTTTACCCACAACTCCTCTAGCTGTCTGATGATGTCTTCGCGGCCGACAAATAGATTGCCTTGGACTGGATCGCCAATTATATAGGGGATAGTAACAGGTTGAGTAATCGAAATATCTCCGATTTTCCCGGTCACTTGCAGTAATATTTTTTGCCATTTTTGGGCAGTTTGAATAATTAAAATCCGTTCACATTGTGGTATAATATCTGGACGATCGAGGATAGTTTCAAGCTCACCTAATGCTCGGTTGAGGGCAAGGGAACGGACCGAACGAGATACGCTATACTGGACGAGTTGAACGTCGGCGATTACCCGCTGTAGAGAAGCAATTGCTTGCCAAGTAGTTTCGCGCAGCAGAGGTGGATTTGGGGAAGATGGCAGTTTCAGCGAGGTAATTTCGGCTAGTTCTCGTGTTTGGTAAAATGTGAGAATTTGCGCTAAGGTAAACATCTGGTCTCCATACAGCAACTCTCGAACTACATCGAAAGCTTCTGTAGCTTTGTCAGGTTGTTGCTCGTGGAGATACCAGAAACCAGCTGCAGAGGCGCGGGCCGGAGTATTTAAACGAATTTCTGTTTGAAAAAAAGCTTTAATTTGTTGTCGCCAAGGTGTGAGGATAAAAAACCATGCTACTGCTTCTGACTTCATTACTCCGCTGAGAGAAGCTGAGGCAAAACGCACTAACTTCCAATCATAAGGATCTTCTGATAATTGAGCGACGCGATAGATGAGTTGGTCTTTTGGTGTCTCTGCTAGCACGCGATTTACAGCTTTAACAACAGGGATAAACTGAAGGGTAAATCGTAGTAATTGGTTAATGTTGTGCAATCCTGTTTCCCAATCCCGCCTCAGCCAATTAGCTATTTGAGAAGACAGGTAGGGAAGGGGAAGTGGGGTAATGTGGGGAAATTGTCTATTTTGCTGTTGACGCTGGAGTAGGGTAAACGGTAAAGCGAAAAGCCAATTTTCAGGACGTGCGAACGCCACGCCGAACGCCACGCCGAACGCCACGCCAAACACCACGCCCAATGCCAAGCCGTTGGCCACGCCAAACCCCAGGCTAAACCCCAGGCCAAACAACACGCCAAACCCCACGCCCAACGCCACGCCCGACGCCACGCCCGACGCCACGCCCAACGCCACGCCTAACGCCACGCCCAACGCCACGCCCAACGCCACGCCCGACGCCACGCCCAACGCCACGCCCAACGCCACGCGCAACCCCACGCCCCACACCAGGCAGAACGCCACGCGCAACCCCACGCCCCACACCACGCCGAACCCCACGCCGACCCCCACGCCGACCCCCACGCCAAACCCCACGCCAAACCCCACGCCCAACGCCACGCCCGACGCCACGCCGAACCCCACGCCCAACGCCACGCCGAACCCCACGCCCAACGCCACGCCGAACCCCACGCCCAACGCCACCCCGGACCAATCGATAGAAACGCCTATTTCCTCGAAAAATTTACTCAAGCCTACGGGGATAACAATGATTAACATCAAGGCTTGTAGAATTAACTGACGCTGGACGGAATTTTGACGCAACCACTCCCACTTTTCTCGCCAGGTTTTGGCGTCTTTTAAATTAGATTCACCCCCAAAAGTAGACTCATACCACCGCAAAGCTTGAGGAAAGAAAAACACCCA
Organism: Microcoleus sp. S28C3; assembly: GCF_036700785.1. NCBI lineage: Bacteria > Bacillati > Cyanobacteriota > Cyanophyceae > Oscillatoriales > Microcoleaceae > Microcoleus > Microcoleus sp. S28C3. Next base: position 45,557 of record NZ_JAUBPO010000052.1, read on the forward strand.
ATATAACAATCGCAGGTAATCTAAAGGATTCCACAAAGAAAGAAGGCGCTTCAGTTTGGGAGCTAAATCTAACCGAGGAACAGGGCGATCTTTTTGACTCATAAATAGGTGGGAATGAATAAACAGAACTTACGCACGGCTGGTGAGAAACCGGGTTTTTTACCGAATCTGCGATTCTCTAACGAAATATTTTCATAAAAAACCCGGTTTCTGGGCCCCCATGTGTAAGTCCTAGTTGATATAACCAGCATAAGTTTGATAGCACAACTGCATCAATTTCTGAGGATAGCCGCCACTTTCAGCAATTAACCCCGCAATTTCTGCCTCAGTAAAAGTCACGGGTTTGGCAACAAGTATTAACCATTCAGCGTGGAGGCGACTAGCAATAAATTCACGGCAGATTTTTTCATCCCATTGCTTCAGAGTTTCCTCAATGCAAATTCCTTTAAAAGGAGATGTCATATTTTTGTCTTGACTGTCAGGAAACAGCGTATCCAGAGAGGTGCAGGCGGCGACAACTAGACGCAAAGGTGCGTTATTTCCCTCCGCCAAACCCCGCAATTGGCCGCGTACTTGGTTAGTAAATCCATCCCAGGTCATTTTCTCGACTTCATCTAAAAGCAACAGCAATCGGTGCGATTCTAAAGCCCGTTCTAGTAAATATCCCTTCACTGTCTCGATACCCGCTTTGTGGCATAAAGCACCGTAAAAGTCATTTTCATCGCAAACATTTTTTAAATCGAGGTAAATGGGTTGGCGCGGATGATGGAGTTGATGTGGTGCTTCTCGGTAAATGGCTTGTAGCACAGAACTTTTGCCGATCGCTCTTTCACCAATGATTGCTACGCTACTGCCACAATTCAGCGTCTGGAACACCCACCGAATTTCCCTTTCTCTGCCAAAGAAAAATCGCGGATCGTCTATCTTGCCATGCTGGGGAATAAAGGGATTATTATGGTTGATATTTAGCTGTTCTAATTCTGCTATTGGATTGTCATTTGGTAAGGATGTTTGGGGCGATGTAGTTGTATTAAGCTTTTTAATTTCTTGCCAATCCAATCCTAAAGCCTTGCAAATTCCAACAAAATACTGGCGTTTGACTCTGTTGCCGGTGAAAAAATTATTAACTGTTTGAAGACTAATGCTTTTCTGGAGAGTTTTGCCTTCCACCACGACGTAATCGGCTAAGTCTTCGCGACTCCAGCTTTTGCCTGTGAGAGCAATTGTTGCTTTTGCGATTCCGGCCTTAGATGCTGTGAGCGTTGGTTGTGGCATACCTAAATTACAGACCTTTTAAGTATTATAGCGAGCGATCGCCAACCAAACGCATCCTAAACGCATATCAAACTCATAGTATTTGAAACCCATACACACCTTGGCTTTCAAGGTTTTGCCCTTTATGATTAAAACATCACCAATCAAAAGGTAGCAATTATGAAAGCTCAACCAAATATGACACCTGCTAAACCTAAATCTCCTAAAATGACTCCTAAAAACACTTCTCCTAAATCTCTCTCTCCTTTCGAGTACGTCTTCGCAACTGTTGTCTGTATTACCTTTTTTTCTGGAGGGATGTCTTTTTGGATTAGTACAGAAGTTCAGCTATCTCCCCAACGAGAACGCATTTTCGAGAATTGCAATCGCACTTGGAATATGGGTGTGGGTGCGATTTTCGGAATTTTAGGTAGTAAGGTAGTTCAAGATGATGATGATGATGATAATGAGTAATTTCTGATAGTTTATTTGCAAAAAGGCGATCGCCCGACCTGTCCAAAAGTGCGATCGCTCTTTTAAAAATCCTAACTCCTGCTCAGACAGTTGACGTGCTACAGTCAGAGTATCGTCACAGCCACAAACAGAATGCAAACCATTACCGTCACAATTCCAGACGATCGCCTGCACAAGCTCCAAGAAATCGCCAACCGCCTCGGCGTTTCCCTAGAAGCATTACTGCTTGCCGGCGCTGAAAACTTGCTCGCACCACCAGAAACATCGTTCCAGAATGCTATGGAATACGTCCTCAAAAAGAATGCTGAACTTTACCAAAAGCTCGCGTAATGCGCTATCTAACTTTAACTGAAGTCTTAGAAATTTATCGGCGCATTATTGAGCAGTCTGGCTGCGCTGTCATATTGTTCCTAATTCTATTTGAGAAATTCGGGCTCTGAAAACTAAACTTTATTATGCCACAGTGCGATCGCCCTTCATCTCCAAAACTCCGTGAAGCGTAGCTATACCGTAGGGAATCGCCCTTAATCTCACTTCCCTTAATTACAGAACAAACTCGGCTCTACATGAAAAAAACTTCCCAGAATCAATGCCAGCTCTTTACCAATATCTCGATCGCCGTTAACCACTTCATACACTCTTTTTTCAGAGCCAATCACTCCCACCAAATCCGCAGGCTGTAACTCTCTTTGTTCTATCAAAAACAGCAATATTGAATGAGGCGTTGCTGTGAGTCCTGGTGCATAGTATTCTTGCTCAAATTTTTCAATTAATGCAATTAGCAATTCATATAACTCGTCTTCTTCAGGAGTGCGATCGCCCCGGTGCATTAACTCTTCCACCATAGCCAGAGCCTTCTCATTATCCGCTTCATTTCTAATTATTTTTGGCTGATACTGAGACAATAACTCTTTGTATTTATCTGGATTAAAAGTAAGGGTCATTTTTCCATTTCTCCTTATCATACTCAGCATGGGTGAGAATATATTTGATATAAATTAATTGGCTTTCATAATCCATACTAACGATTAATCGATAATTATTACCTTTGATATTAAAAACTGTAAACCCCCCAACTGCTTCGGCTTTAGGAAAAACAGATTGTACCTCAATTAAGTTAGACCATTTAGCCTTGCTAGCAATTTTAAACCAGTTATCCAAAGCTTCCCCACAATCAGCATGAGTTTGGCTGTATTCACGCACCCGTTTGTAGCTGATTATGTGCATCTACTATACGCAATTTAAACTAAATTTTAGTTTAGCTCAAGCAATTTCTTTGGTCAAGAGCGATCGCCCTTAATCTGCAAAAGGTAGAATAGGCCGGAAAGCCTGTTCCTAGAACCCCATTTGTGGAACAGACCGGAAAGCCTGTTCCTAGAACCGACAAAAAAACAGACTCTTTGTGGAACAGACCGGAAAGCCTGTTCCTGACAAAAAGCCACACAGATTACGAATCCCGATCGAGCTTCAGCACAGCCATAAAAGCCTCTTGCGGCACATCCACAGTACCCACAGACTTCATCCGCTTCTTACCCTTCGCCTGCTTTTGCAGCAACTTCTTCTTCCGCGAAATATCACCGCCGTAACACTTCGCCAACACATCCTTCCGCAAAGCCGGAATGTGTTCCGAAGCAATCACCTTAGCGCCAATTGTCGCTTGAATCGGCACCTTAAACTGGTGGCGGGGAATCAACTCCTTGAGTTTTTCCGTCAACCCGCGGCCCACATTATAAGCCTTATCGCGGTGTACGATCATCGCCAAAGCGTCAACCGGATCGCCATTAATTAAAATGTCCAATTTCACCAACGGATTTTCGCGGTAGCCAATTATGTGATACTCCATGCTCGCATAACCGCGCGATCGCGATTTCATCTGGTCAAAAAAGTCCGTCACCACCTCCGCCAAAGGCAACTCGTAAACCAGCGTAGTTCTGCCTTGACTCAGATACTTCATATCCATAAAAATGCCCCGCCGACTTTGAGACAGTTCCATCAGCGCCCCCACATAAGTTTCCGGCGACAGCATTTCTACCCGCACATAAGGTTCCTCAATTTTCTCCCGATACTGAGGATCTGGCAAGTGGCTGGGATTATCAATTGTTAAGAGTTCTCCTTTAATTGTTGTGACTTGATAAACCACAGAAGGAGCCGTAACAATTAAATCCAAATTGTATTCTCTCTCCAGTCGTTCTTGCACAATTTCCATGTGCAGCAAACCCAAGAAACCGCAGCGGAAACCAAATCCCATCGCACTCGAAGTTTCCGGTTCGTAAGAAAGCGCCGCATCGTTGAGTTCGAGTTTTTCTAAAGCTTCCCGCAAATCTGGAAATTGGTCAGCATCGATCGGGAACAAGCCGCAAAAAACCATCGGCTTTGCCTCTGTATAACCCGGCCAAGGCTCCGATGCAGGCTTTTTGACCAAAGTAATCGTATCGCCGACGCGAGCATCAGCTACCGCTTTAATTGCCGCGCCCAGATAACCAACTTCCCCCGCGTGCAGTTCGTCTACTGGAACTTGAGTCGGTGAAAGGATGCCTAATTCATCGATGACATATTCCTTACCCGAAACCATCAATAAAACTCGATCGCCCTTTTTGACACTTCCGTCCATCACCCGGAAATACACAATTACCCCGCGATAAGCGTCGTAATAACTGTCAAAAATTAGCGCCCGCAGCGGTTTGTCAACAGTATCCTGCGGCGGCGGCACCAATTCGACGATCGACTCCAAAATCTCATTTATACCAATTCCTTCCTTAGCCGAAGCCTCAATCGCCCCGCTACAGTCCAGACCGATAATTTCTTCAATTTCCCCTTTTACCCGTTCCGGTTCTGCCCCCGGCAGGTCAATTTTATTTAAAACAGGAATAATTTCCAAATTGTTTCCCAAGGCAAGGTAGACATTTGCCAGGGTTTGTGCTTCCACGCCTTGAGATGCGTCTACCACCAGCAGCGCCCCTTCGCAAGCAGCGAGCGATCGCGACACCTCGTAAGAAAAGTCCACGTGTCCGGGAGTGTCGATCAGATTGAGTACGTACTCCTGACCGTCCTTGGCAGTGTAATTCATCCGAGCCGCCTGCAGCTTAATCGTAATGCCGCGTTCGCGCTCGATATCCATATTGTCTAAAAACTGCTCCTTCATCTCCCGTGGCTGCACAGTCCCAGTCGCCTGCAACAGGCGATCGGCCAAGGTGGATTTTCCGTGGTCGATGTGAGCAATAATCGAAAAATTGCGAATGCGAGATACAGGGACGTTAGTCATGTTTTTTGTCAAAGAGCTAATCGGCAAAGGATACTTTTTGTTGTATGATTACACAAGCAAGAGTAGAGTGCTTACTTCCACCTCTTACTGGGGATTGAGTTCAAACCACAACTGAGGCAAACCTCAAGAGTATCAGTTATTACCCTTTCAAGTGTCCGACCGAGCCCGGACACCCAAAAGGAAAAAACTTTTCTCTCTCTCATTGTACAGAAAGCGGTTAAGCGGTTGAGGAAAGGTTGGGTGCAAATCAGGGACTTCAAATATCTAGTCCAGTCGGTTGTCATCAAAAGAATTGAAACTTAAGAATTAAAACTAGGATTTTTTAACTATGAGCGAATCAAGAATACCATCCCACAGTTCCTCAGAAAAAGTCGAACTGTCCATCCATATCGATCCTGAACTGCTAGACCAAATTAAGCACTTGACGAATGACCCCAGCAAAGTCATTGAAACAGCAATCAAGCAGTGGCTCAGAGGCGAGCGCCGCGAAGACGAGCTGGCTCTGAATTTGCGCCGCAACCCCCCAGTCCCGCCGCGCGGCGAGTGGAACGACTGAGGTTCTCCTGCCCCAGACGGCACGCGCAAATCTGCGGGCTGTAAAATTTAGATCGCCCCGGCGATCTCCGGCAGATTTCGCCGCGAAAGCTACAGGTTGTTCGGAGCGAACTGCGCTAACTCACAACCTCGTAACTCTTCAAGGTGACGGAAAAAATGCGCGATCCAGTCCCCGACTTGAGTTGTTCGCAGCCTTAGATTTTGGCGTAATTTTCAAACTCGATCGTTAATCGGTGCAGATTCCTAACTCCTAAATCTTAATTGTTATTTTTAAATTACCCAAAACGGCTGACAACAAAGAGTTTTGAGCTTTGAGTTAAGTTCAGAATTAAATAATCAATTTTTTTTGATTTCATTGATTGCTAAAAAATCAATGGTAGAAGCATAAAATTGTTGCGATTTGTGAGTTTTGATAGGTTAATTTTTAACTAAAAAGTCAACAACTTTTTAGTGGATTAATAACTCACAACTTAACGGTCGAAGCCCAAAACAATTTGGAGTCGTGAGTTTTTAATTAAAAACTCACGACTCCAAAATCAGAACTACTTTCATCCTCTACTCTGATGGACTCTAACACAGATTTCCGGCGATCGAGCCTCGCCTCTACAGCCTTTTTTCAAGAGTTAGGGGCAGAATTAGTATTTACCCAAGACGCCTCTGGTCGATATCTATCTTTTTACTGGCAAAAAGCCGAGCAGTACAACCTCACAGCAGAACAAATTGTCGATCGCCCTCTCAGCGAAACCCTGCAACCCATCGCCCCTGAGCCTTATCTCGATATCCTGCAGCGGGCGCTCGAAACCCTCGTACCGCAACGGTTCAGCTATCCATTTTGCCACGCCGGACAATATTTTCTCTTCGATTTGACACTAACTCCGGCGATTGACTCAAACGGCAAAGCTGCAAAAGTCTTAGTTATGGGAAGGCTGCTGTCTGACAAACCCACAGACAGACCGCCAGATTCACCAGAATTCATGCTCTATCGAGCTTTGCCATCCCCGTCGGACGCCCACCAACAAATGATGCTTTCCGCGAGCCGCATCCCCGGTCGATCGCTCCCTCCGTACTCGGAAATCGACCGCAAAACCATCTCCCAAATCGCTCAAAACCTGCATAAAACCCTCGACTTAGAGACAATTTGGCAGCAAACTGTTAACAGTTTGGGTCAAGTCTTGAACGCGAGTCGCTGCATCATCTGTTCCTACACAAAAGACAGCGAAAATCTCGAATCATCCCCGTTCCTAGCCTCGGAAAATCAACAAAATTATTCAGCCGCAGCAGCCGAATTACAACACTCAATTGCCAGCGACCGCTCGCCCCCGCTTTCCCCAGCTCAAATCGAAAATCTCCAATCGAAAACTTTTAAAGTAGTAGCTGAGTACCGCCAAGAACCTTACTCTTCTATGCTGGGATTAGAACTGCGCGCAGCGGAACAGCAGGGGTGGATTCAAACTTTAGCCACCCTAAAACCAGTAGCAGTAGATTACGCTTCCCCCCTCGCCGATCCCTTCCACCGTCATTCCGTACTCGTAGCAGCTACTTCCCATGAAGACCAACCCAATGCACTGATATGTTTGCACCGCTGCGGCAGTTCCCCGAAATGGAGTCCTGTCGAACTCGAATTCGCCCGCGAGTTAGTCGCTCAAGTCGGCAGTGCGATCGCCCACGCTACACTTTACCAAGAATTAGAACAGGCCCGCGCCGAAGCCGTAGCTCTTTCTCAACTTAAAAGTCAATTTCTTGCCAATACTTCTCACGAACTCCGCACCCCCCTCAACGGCATCCTCGGTTTCCTGAAACTGCTTGTGGACGGCATGGCAGATGACCCCGAAGAAGCGCACCAATTTATCGAAGAAGCTTACCGCTCGGCAGTACATTTGTTCAATGTTATTAACGATATTTTGGATGTCGCTAAAATCGAAGCTGGCAAAATGGAGTTAGACCTCGCTCCCGTCCAACTCGGCGAACTCTTGCAACAAGTTGAGAATTTCACACGGGTTCAAGTCGAGCAAAAGCGATTGCAATTTCAAATCCAAAAACCCGCTGTGGAAGACGAGATTATTGTATATGGCAACTACCAACGCCTGCTTCAAGTAATCTTGAACCTAACGGGCAATGCAATTAAATTTACCGGGGAAGGGGGAATTCGCATCAGTGCCGAAGTTATTAAGAAAAAGGTGACTGTTGACAACCAGCAGTTCCCCGGAATGGTAAAAATTCGAGTCGCTGATACTGGCATTGGGGTCTCTCTCGACAAGCAAGATAAATTATTTGAGTCGTTTTTTCAGGTGGACGGCGATCGTACCAGGCAATACGGTGGCACCGGTTTGGGATTGGCTATTTCTCAAAAACTGGTAGAAGCAATGGGGGGTACAGTAAATTTTTACAGTATGGGGGAAGGACTGGGATCGACTGTTACTTTTACTGTGCCGCTTTATCAAGAACCACTATTGAAAAATTAATCACTTGTAATCAATCATTGGTAATCGATCGTCGGGACTTTGAAGTAATCAGGAGTCAGCAAGAGGGAATTAGGAATTAGGAATCAGGAAAAAAACAGCTATACCAGTTCTCAATTTTCGTGCGGTACTCGCCAGCTTTCTTACCAATTAGCAATTAGCAATTACCAATTATCCAACTGTACCTCACTCACTTAAAAACTGCCTGAAGAATTGCTATATTCGTGTATCCGTGAGTTCCATTTCGTCAATAAAGGTCATCGATAATTAGTAATTATCCTACCAACACAATTCGATCGCCAGTGTATCAATTTTAACTTTTCTCCGTCGCCAAGCTCCCTCCTTGGGATTTTGAAACTCAGATCGATCGCCCCCGCCGCTTCCGGGATCTACCCAGAATTCGCATCAATGGAATCCGGGGGTACGGATAACAAAGCTGATCTTTATCTGTCCGCTGGGAGCTAACATCTCCGAGTAAACCCCCGTAAACCGCCAACTTTACAAGAACTTAATCCCAGCTTGTATCACAGATTCAGCTTCTCAAACCCCTACATTAAAGGATTATTTAGAATACTGGATACTCTCTGTGTTCTGTAAAAATCATAAAGATCTTGTAAAGACACCGAAACTACTTAGTAATGTTTGACGGCGTGTGGCAAAATTTAAGTATAATTACGTAATTCCTAAATCGGACAGCGACAGGCTGGTAAATTCGGTAAATTCCTGCTCTGTTGGCCCAGTGGTACACTTTTGCCAGTGTAGTAGAACAAGGGTTGCTATGAATCAGCAAATATCAGCTCAATCGCAAAAACTTTTACTCCAAATTGGCAGAAAGATTCGTCGAACCTTGGATCTTGATACCATCTGGCAGCAAACAGTTAACAGTCTGGGAGAAACACTAGGCGTCAGCCGCTGCATCATTTGTCCTTATGAAAGTTCTAGCCTGCAAGTCAAAGTAGCTGCTGAATACTGCCAAGAACCATTTTTACCCATGCTGGGAATGGAAATCTCCCTCACAGCAACACCTCATTTCATTCAAGCTCTAGCCACCCTCGAACCGGTGGTAGTAGAGTCCTTTGCAGCCAATGACCATTTTGGGCCGCAGTCGCTGCTAGTGCTGGCTACCGCTTATCAAGACCAACCTAACGGCATAATTAGCTTGCATCGGTGCGAGAGCCGATCGTCGCGGAAGGGTAAGACCGATCGACTTTGGACTCAATGCCAAATCGAATTTGCACAAGAACTTGCCGATCAAGTAGGAAGTGCGATCGCCCTCGCCACCCTCTACCAAGAGCGCAGCAAGCGAGTACAAGGACTATCCCAGCTCAAAAAGCAATTTTTGTTGAAGGCGTCCCACGAGCTGCGCACTCCCCTAAATCACATCATCGGCTATCTACAACTAACCATAGACGATCAAGCTGACGATCCGATCGAGGAGAGAGATTTTATCCAAGAAGCTCACCGTTCCGCTATCCACCTTTCTAAGGTAATTTCCAATATCTTAGATTACATTGAATTAAGTGAATCTTGCCAGACTCACGGAGAGTTAGCCGCTTTCAGGAGCCAGGAGGAATCTGGGAACGAGTAAAGATTCGAGCGGCGTATTCAAAAAGTCGAATATTTACCGTGCAGACAAGTCTTCCGCCTGACAAATCGGACACTTTATAGATAGATTCCTTCAATAAATTCCGTAGCTGGTTAATCTATTATTTTTAGGTAATTAGAGTTTTATACAGCGCAGAAGACCAACTACTACACCTAGCAGCCTGGTGTATTTATCATATTATGTCCGCTCGATCTACTGCCATCGAATAGCAGGGTAAGAGCATCTCAATCAGTCTTGACAAAAGGATTTGAGAAGAAGCATCATGTATTCATCATTCATTGCAGCCCGTTTCCTTTTCTGTCGCAAACTACGATTGAGAGTAGTTTCTTGATTTACAGCATTCAGGGACATCCGT